>NZ_JBEYVJ010000024.1:0-46124 GCF_040643935.1 Kitasatospora sp. NPDC047058
GGGCCTGATCCCGGGATCAGGCCCCGATCAGGCCCCGCCACGGCCGCTCCCGGAATCCGGGAGCGGCCGTCCGCGTTTCAACCTGCGCCACCACCGATCCCGACCCGCTGGAGCAGGCCGTGCTGTTCAACCGCCACAAGTCCTCGCTCGTCCCCGCCGACCAGGCGCTGCCCGGCCGGGAGACGCCGGCCTTCGCGCTGCGCGAGCCGCACACCGTGCTCGGCAACCCGCTCACCGGCCCGTACCCGGAGGGGCTGGAGGTGGCCGACTTCGGGCTCGGCTGCTTCTGGGGCGCCGAGCGCACGTTCTGGCGGCTGCCCGGCGTCTGGACGACGCTGGTCGGCTACCAGGGCGGCTACACGCCCAACCCCACGTACGAGGAGGTGTGCAGCGGGCTGACCGGGCACACCGAGGCGGTCCGGGTGGTGTTCGACCCGGCGGTCCTCCCGTACGAGCGGCTGCTGAAGACGTTCTGGGAGGCGCACGACCCGACGCAGGGCAACCGCCAGGGCAACGACGTCGGCACCCAGTACCGCTCCGCCGTCTACACCCACTCCCCCGCCCAGGCGGCGGCAGCCGTCGCCACCCGGGACGCCTTCCAGCCCGCGCTGACGGCGATCGGGCTGGGCGGGGTCACCACCGAGATCGCCCCGGCAGGCCCGTTCTACCCGGCCGAGCCGTACCACCAGCAGTACCTGTCCGACGCCAAGAACCCGAACGGCTACTGCGGTCTCGGCGGCACCGGCGCCAGCTGCCCGATCGGCGTCGCCCGCACCGAGGGCTAGCACTGCAACGGTCCTTACCGTGACGGTTGCAGTACTAACGCCGCGCGGCGCCCGCGCTCCGGGCGCAGACTGAAGGAAACCGTCCGCCGGCCCCTGTCACCGAACGCCGGTGGCAGGGGCCGGCGCCGTCCCGAGGAGCAGCGATGGCCGGTCTCGTGCGCAAGAGCTTCGACGAACCCGAGGAGGTCCGCCCCTTCGAGGCGGGCATGGGGGAGCTCCGCCTGGTCAACCAGGAGAGCGGCGGTGTCGGACGGGCGGTGTTCCAGCCCGGCTGGCAGTGGTCCAAGCACATCAAGCCGCTCGCCGGCACCGACAGCTGCCAGGCCTCCCACATGGGCTACGTGCTCTCCGGCCGGATGAAGATCGTGATGGACGACGGCCAGGAGGCCGAGTTCGGCCCCGGCGACTTCATGATCTGCCCGCCGGGCCACGACGCCTGGGTGCTGGGCGACGAGCCGTGCGTCGCGCTCGACTGGCAGGGCTTCGTCGACTACGCGAAGAAGGGCTGAGCCACCGTTCCGGCACGCGGTCCGGCCGGGCGCGCTCAGCCCCGCCGGACCTCGTGCAGGAAGCAGCCGAACCGCAGCGCCCTGACGTGCACCACGGCCACCTCCGGATCGGCGAACAACGCCGCGGCGGTCGCCTCGGCGGTCTCGGGGGTGACCGGCACGCCGCCCAGGATGTGCCCGCGCCGGTCGTACGCGCGCAGCACGCGCTCGCCGTCGTGGAACCCGGCCGGCCAGCCCGGTCCGGTGCCGGGGCACGGGCCGTCGTGCAGGAAGACCGGGCCGACCTCGTCGTACGGGCCCGGGTCGGCCCCGGTCTCGGCGGCCCAGCGGCGGAGCGGGGCGTAACCGGCCAGGGCGATCCGGTCGCCGGGCAGCGCCCGGGTGAGGCAGCAGCGCAGCGGGGCACCGCCGGTCTCGTCGACCGAGCGGACGGGCGGACGCCCGGCGTCGTCGCGCACCAGCAGGGTGCGGTGCACGGCCGGGTCGACCGGGCGGACGGCCAGGGCGGGGGCGGTGATTGGCGTCATGCGTCCACCCTGCCGCCGCGCCCGCCCGCCGTCCGGCGGTTTCCCGCCGTCGCGTTCGCCGGCCCGCCCGGGCCCGCGGGACGGCGGCGAACGCGCTGAACCCGGCCAACGCGCGCTGCCCCCGGAGTCCGGGCGGGCCGAGGAGATGTTCCCGGCCGGGCGGGATCAGACCGCGCTGCCGGCCTTCCAGGCGGCCCAGCCCACGTTCCAGCCGTTCAGGCCGTTGGACGGCTCGACGGTCCTGTCGCCGGAGTTCACGACCTCGACCACGTCGCCGACCATCGAGCTCCGGTAGAACGCGTAGCCGTCCACGCCCTGGTCCTGCCCGCCCTTGGCGTCCCTGAGGCCGACGCAGCCGTGGCTGGTGTTCTGGCTGCCGAAGATCGACGGCTGCGACCAGTAGTTGCCGTGGATGAAGGTGCCGGAGGTGGTGAGCCGCTGGGCGTGCGGCACGTCGGCGATGTCGTACTCGCTGCCGAGGCCGACGGTCTGCGAGTTCATCCGGGTCTGCTGGTACTGCTCGGAGATGACCATCCTGCCGCCCCAGGTGCGGTGATCGGGCGCGCCGCCGGAGATCGCGTAGACGGCGCTGACCCGGCCGTCGGTGGTGACGGTGAGCTTCTTGGCGGCGAGGTCGGCGACGCTGGTCTGCGCGCGGCCGATGGTGAAGCGGACGTCCTTGGACTGGGTGCCGTACACGCCCCTGGCGCCCTCGACGTCCTTGAGCCGGAGCTTGAGGGTGACCACGGTGCCCTTGGCCCAGTACTCCTGCGGCCGGAAGTCGAGGCGGGTGCTGGAGAACCAGTGCCCGACGATCTCGACGCCCGGCTCGGCTATGACGGTGATCGCCTGCTGGACGGCCTTGCGGTCGGTGACCGGCTTGCTGAAGTTGATCGAGACCGGCATGCCGACGCCGACGACGGAGCCGTCCTCGGGGGTGAAGTAGCCGACGAAGGTGTTGGCCGGGGTGGCCGTGGTGAAGCCGGTGTTGGCGATCGCCTCCAGCTTGTCCTTGTCGGTGGCAGAGGCGGTGACGGTGTACTTGGTGCCGCTGGCCGGGGCGGTGGCCGAGGTCCAGCTCGTGCCGTCCGCGGAGAGCTCGCCGGCCAGCGCCTTGCCGGCGGAGTCGGCGACCTTGACCGCACCGAGGGTGCCGCCGGCGACGGCGACCCGGACCGGGTCGCTGAAGCTGGCCGCGGTGGCGCCGTCGGCGGGGGTGACGGTGATGACGGCCACGGAGGTCTTCGGCGCGCTGGTCGCGCCGTCGGCGCTGCCGGTGGCGCCGCCGGACGCGGTGCCGGTTCCGGGGCCCGGGGATCCCGCGGTGCCGCTCTCGCCGCTCTTGGTGTCGTTGCAGGCCGCCAGCAGCAGGACCGGAGCCCCGATCAGACCGGCCAGCACGCCCCGCCGGCTCCAGTTGCTTCCGGCCGCGCGGCCCTGACCGTCCCGTGTCGTCACGTCGCGCTCTCCCTGCTGATCATCCGGGCATTACGGATACGGAAACGCAAATTACCCCTTCACGGTTCCATCACCAATGGGAATCGATCGTATGAGATGACCCAACTTCCTACCAAATATGGACAAAACGCCCGACCTGCCGAAGGCAGACCGGGCGTTCACCCACCGTGCGGTGGTGGCGGGGCGGCGACTACTCGGCGGACTCCTCCACCGTGTACTCCCAGCTCTCGTCCTCGGGGTCGAACTCGGTCTGCGCGGACTCCCAGGTCGCCGAGGCGAGCTCGACGCCCGGGACGTCGCCGAGCAGCGCGACCGGGTCGATGAAGTGGGCGAGCGAACCCGACGGGTCCACCTCGATGGCCTCGACGGACTGGGCGCGCTCGTCGTCGTCGAGGTACTCGTCGTCGGCCACCTGCTGGAGGGCCGCCGCCTTGAGCGCCCCCTCGTCGGTGATCTCGGCGATGAGCTCGATGCTGAGCCGGACGTAGCGCGGGGCGTCCTGGCCGGAAGTTTCAGTGCTGGTCATGCGTGCGAGCGTACGGGAAACCGCCGCCCGCCCCGCGCAGCACGCTGCCACCTGCCCGGCCCCGGGGGCCGGCGGGCGGAACGACCGCCGGGCCGGTCCCCCGGAGAGGGACCGGCCCGCCGTCCCCGCCGGGGCTCCCCCACCCGGGAGCCGCGGAGACGCGCCTGGTGGCGCGGTGGTCGCCGCAGGAGCCGCCGCACCCTGTCGACCGGCCGGAGCCGGACAGGGGCGGGACGACGGCGCCCCCTGCGGTGAGGCCCTCCTGCCCGTTGCCGGGCGCGGAGGGAGGACACGGCCTGCCGGGTCGGGCCCGGCCGGTGTGTCCGGGGACGGCCGCGGTCGCCGGGGAGCCGCTCCCGGACGTTGCCGCCGTCCCGCTCGGCGTCTCGCCGTGGTCACCACGATGACGCACGGTTGTTAACCACGTGCTGCGTGCACGTGACGCCGGTGTACCACTTCGCCCGCGGACGAACCCTCAGCCACCCGGGCGGATGGCCGGGGTGACCGGGCGTCAGTGCCCGGCGCGGGCGGTGAGGAAGCCCAGCAGGTCCTGGCGGGTGACGATGCCCTGCGGCTTGCCCTCCACCAGCACCACCGCGGCGTCGGCCTTCTCCAGCACGGTCATCAGGTTGGTGACCGTCTCGCCCGAGCCGACCACCGGCAGCGGCTTGGACATCACCTTGTCCAGCGTGTCGGTCAGCTGGATCTCGTTCGAGAAGACGCCCTCCAGCAGCAGCTTCTCGACCACCGAGCCGATCACCTCGCCGGCCATGATGTCGGGGTGCCCGGCGCCCGGGGAGACCACCGGCATCTGCGAGACGCCGTACTCGCGCAGCACGCGCACGGCCTCGTCGACGGTCTCGTTCGGGTGCATGTGGACGAACTGCGGGATGCCCTCGTGCTCGATGGCGTCCTTGCGGGCGAGCACCTCGCCGATGTGCGCCTCGTCGGTGGCGGACGGCAGGAAGCCGTAGTCGGCCATCCAGTCGTCGTTGAAGATCTTGGACAGGTAGCCGCGGCCGCCGTCCGGCAGCAGTACGACCACGACGTCGTCCGGGCCGAGCCCGCGGGCGACCTCCAGCGCGGCCACCACGGCCATCCCGCAGGAGCCGCCGACCAGCAGGCCCTCCTCCTTGGCGAGGCGGCGGGTCATCTGGAACGAGTCCTTGTCGGAGACGGCGACGATCCCGTCCGCGACGTCGCGGTCGTAGGCGGTCGGCCAGAAGTCCTCACCGACGCCCTCGACCAGGTACGGCCGGCCGGTGCCGCCCGAGTAGACCGAGCCCTCCGGGTCGGCGCCGATCACCTTGACCTTGCCGCCGGAGACCTCCTTCAGGTAGTTGCCGGTGCCGGAGATGGTGCCGCCGGTGCCGACGCCGGCCACGAAGTGGGTGATCTTCCCCTCGGTCTGCTCCCACAGCTCCGGGCCGGTGGAGTAGTAGTGCGAGGCGGGGTTCTCCGGGTTGGAGTACTGGTCCGGCTTCCAGGCGTTGGGGGTCTCGCGGACCAGGCGGTCGGAGACGTTGTAGTAGGAGTCCGGGTGCTCCGGGGCGACGGCCGTCGGGCAGACGACGACCTCGGCGCCGTACGCGCGCAGCGTGTTGATCTTGTCGGTGGACACCTTGTCCGGGCAGACGAAGATGCACTTGTAGCCCTTCTGCTGGGCCACGATCGCCAGGCCGACGCCGGTGTTGCCGGAGGTCGGCTCGACGATGGTGCCGCCGGGCTTCAGCGCGCCCGAGGCCTCGGCGGCCTCGATCATGCGCATCGCGATCCGGTCCTTGACCGAGCCGCCGGGGTTGAAGTACTCGACCTTCGCCAGCACTGTCGCGCTGATGCCCTCGGTGACCTTGTTCAGCTTGACCAGCGGCGTGTTGCCGACCAGGTCGATGATCGAGTTGTGGTACCGCACGGGGGTCCTCCCGGTCTGTGGGCATGCGAGTGCTTGTGCTTTCGGTACTGCAAAGCCTAGGCCGTGCCACCGGCCCCAGCCCGCCCTCTCGCCACACCCGCCCCCGCGCGCTCCTCCCCCCTCTCCCCGCCCCGCCCCCGTCCGCCCCCGCCCACGGATGGCCCACCACCGTCGTAGCGCGCCGCCAACGCGGGTAGGAGGGGGTGTACAGGTGCACTGGAGAGGCCCCGTCGGGGCGGCACGAGACCGTGAAGGGGGCACCGGATGCCAGGGGCACAGGAGTCGCGGGCCCGGGTGGCCCGCCGGATCGCCACCGCGGCGGCCTACGGCGGCGGGGGGCTCGGCCTGCTGGGGGTGGGCCTGGTCGGCCTGCTGCTGACCGAGAGCAAGCTCGCCATCCAGGCCATCGGCATGCTGGAGGGCGACCCGCCCAAGGCGGACGGCGTCTACGGGGAGGCCTTCGCCGACGGCACCGACCCGCAGCCGCCGCTCGTCCTGGCCTTCCTCGGCGACTCCACCGCCGCCGGCCTCGGCGTGCTGCGGGCCCGCGAGACCCCGGGCGCACTGCTCGCCGCGGGCGTGGCCTCGGTGGCCGAGCGGCCGGTCCGGCTGGTCAACGTGGCCCGCTCCGGCGGGCGCTCCGGCGATCTCCCCGGCCAGCTGGAGCTGGCCCTCCGGCACCGCCCCGACATCGCCGTGATCATGGTCGGCGCCAACGACGTCACCCGGCACAGCCCGGCCCAGGTCGCGGTGCGCCAGCTCGGCGAGGCGGTCGCGGCGCTGCGCGCCAACGGCTGCGAGGTGGTGGTCGGCACCTGCCCGGACCTCGGCACCATCAAGCCGGTGCGCCCGCCGCTGCGCTGGGTGGCCCGGCGGCTGAGCCGGCAGCTGGCCGCCGCGCAGACGATCGCCGTGGTGGAGTCGGGCGGCCGGACGGTGTCGCTGGGCTCGCTGCTCGGGCCGGAGTTCGCGGCGCGCCCGGAGATGTTCGCCGCCGACCGCTACCACCCGTCCGCCCAGGGCTACGCGACGGCGGCGATGGCCGTCCTGCCCTCGCTCTGCGCCGTGCTCGGCCTCTGGCCGGAGGAGGAGCGGCCGGCCGGCCCGGTCCCGGGCGAGGCGGTGCTGCCGGTGGCGGTGGCCGCGGCGGCCGCGGCCGGCCGGTCCGGCACCGAGGTGACGGCGGTGGGCGCCGAGGGCACGATCCGGCGCTGGGCCCTGCTGCGGCAGCGGCTGCGGATCGGCCTGCCCGCCGCCTGGACGGTGGAGGCCGCCACGGCGGGACCCGTGACGGACCCTGCGGCGGACCCCACCACAGGCCCGCCGGCGGCCCCCACGGCAGGCCCCACGACGGGCCCGGCGGCGGGACCTGCGGCGCAGGACGGGAACACGTCGGCCAGCTCACACGCCGGGGCGGGTGACGCCTGACCTACCAGGCGGTAACTTTCCTCCCGGACGTCCGCGTCCGACCGGCCCCGGCCGGGCGGCCGCCCGGGCGCCCCAGCCCGAAGGACAGTCCGAAGGTCACCCAGCGAGGAGCCCGCCATGCCCGAAGCCGTCATCGTCAGCGCCACCCGTTCGCCGATCGGCCGGGCCTTCAAGGGCTCGCTCAAGGACGTCCGCCCGGACGACCTGACCGCGCACATCATCCAGGCCGCGCTCGCCAAGGTGCCGCAGCTGGACCCGCGCGAGATCGACGACCTGATGCTGGGCTGCGGCCTGCCCGGCGGCGAGCAGGGCCACAACCTGGCCCGCATCGTGGCCGTCCAGATGGGCATGGACTACCTGCCGGGCGCCACCATCACCCGCTACTGCTCCTCGTCGCTGCAGACCACGCGGATGGCACTGCACGCGATCAAGGCCGGCGAGGGCGACGTCTTCATCTCGGCCGGCGTCGAGACCGTCTCGCGCAGCGTCAACGGCACCTCGGACGGCATGCCGGGCACCATGAACCCGCTGTTCGACGCGGCCCAGGCCCGCACCGCCAAGCGCGCCGAGGAGGGCGGCGGCGAGTGGCACGACCCGCGCGAGGACGGCCTGGTGCCGGACGCCTACATCGCGATGGGCCAGACCGCGGAGAACCTGGCCGCGCTCAAGGGCATCACCCGCGCCGAGCAGGACGAGTTCGGCGTCCGCTCGCAGAACCTCGCCGAGGCCGCCATCAAGGCCGGCTTCTGGGAGCGCGAGATCACCCCGGTCACGCTGCCGGACGGCACCGTGGTCAGCACGGACGACGGCCCGCGCGCCGGCGTGACCCTGGAGGGCGTGTCCGGCCTGAAGCCGGTGTTCCGCCCGGACGGCACGGTCACGGCCGGTAACTGCTGCCCGCTGAACGACGGCGCCGCGGCCCTGGTCATCATGTCCGACACCAAGGCCCGCGAGCTGGGCATCACCCCGCTCGCCCGGGTGGTCTCCACCGGTGTCAGCGGCCTCTCCCCCGAGATCATGGGCTACGGCCCGGTCGAGGCCTCGAAGCAGGCGCTCAAGCGCGCCGGGCTGTCCATCGGCGACATCGACCTGGTCGAGATCAACGAGGCCTTCGCCGCGCAGGTCATCCCGTCCTACCGCGACCTGGGCGTCGACCTCGACCGCCTGAACGTCAACGGCGGCGCCATCGCGGTCGGCCACCCCTTCGGCATGACCGGCGCCCGGATCACCACCACCCTGATCAACTCCCTGCAGTGGCACGACAAGCAGTTCGGTCTGGAGACCATGTGCGTCGGTGGCGGCCAGGGCATGGCGATGGTCATCGAGCGCCTCAGCTGACCCCTGGGCGTCACCCGACACGGGGGCGTCTCCGCCGGGGCGCCCCCGGCTGTCAATCCCGGGCGGTCCAGACCACCCATTTGGAGTGACAGTGCGTAATTGAGGGCCGGATCACACCGAGAGGTCGATCCGGCCCTCTTTTCTTTCGGATCCGGACCGGAAATCGACAGTGCGGAGCGGATCAACTCCGCTGCGTAGAACGGTGTTACCTAACAATTTGGGGACAAGGGCGAAACTCACGGACAAATTAGACATTCGCCACTGCGGTAACAGCCCCGTATGCGGCAGTGTGGAGACGTAACCCCGTTCCACTCCTCCCTAGGAGTACGTTCCGTGAGCGCCGTCTACACCATCCTGCTGCTGGTCCTGATCGCCGCGTCGACCGCCGTACTGCTCCACCTCCGGGGAATCTCCCGCCGGCTGGACGCGCAGGCCGCGGCCGCCGCCGCGCCCGCACCGGTCGACGAGGCCGCGATACGCCGCGCCGTCGCCGAGGCGCTCGCCGCCGACCGCGAGCGGGAGATCACCGAGGCCCGGGCCTTCTGGGCCGAGCAGGAGGCCCGCGCGGCCGAGGACGCGCCGCTGTTCGACTCCCCGTTCGCGAGCGTGCTCGGCACCACCGACGAGTGGCCGCTCTTCTTCCCCCGGCCGACCGGGCCGCAGGACGCCGCCGACAACTCCGGGACCATGGACCCGGAGTTCGGCGAGGCGCTGCGCTCCGCACTGGAGGACCTGATCAACGACGGCGGCGCGGGCCCGGCCGACGGGCCCGGCACCGAGGGCGGCGCTCCGCTGCGCCCCGGCCACCCGGCCGGTCACCCCGCCGGTCACCCGGCCGCCCACCCGGCCGACGGGAGCGGCGGCGACGCCCGGGCCCGGCGCGAGGCCGACCTGCTGGCCACCGGCCTGGAGGCCGGACTGCTGGACACCGAACCGGCCGTCGAGGACGCGCCTGCGGCCGCTCCCGACCCGCGCCGCCACCCCTCGCACCCCGACTTCGTGCCCAGCCAGGCCCCGTCCCGCGAGTGGACCGACACCCGGCTGACCGCGCTCGCCGAGGACTGCGTCGCCCTGGTGGACGTCCGTCCCGGCCCGCTCGGCACGCTGGACGTGTACGCCTTCGCCGACGGCACCACGCTCTGCGTCGCCCCCGGCGACCGCGAGGCCGCGTACCGGCTGATCGACGCCGTCCGGGCGGGCGAGGACGTCCGGCTGCTCGGCGGCTCGCGGTTCTCCGGCTCGTACTCGCTGACCTTCTCCACCGACGAGGACGCCGTCTACGTGCTCGCCGACCGGGTGGTCGCCAGCATCTGACGACTCCCGCCGCTCCCGAGGGCCGACCGGATCAAGGGGTTACCGATCCGGGCGGCCTTCGCCGTGTCCGGCCCCGCACCCCGCCCTCACGTCCGGGCCCCCGCACCCGGCCCTCGCACCCGCCACCGCGCCGTACGGCAACCGCACCACGCTCACGCGCAGAGCGCCGCCGTCTCGCCGACCGCCGCCACCGCACCGGCCAGCACCGCGGACGCCCCGTCACCCTCCGGCAGCGCCGCGAGCGCGGCCGCCAGGTCGTGCCCGGCGACGGCCACCTGGTCGCCCGCCGCGAACGCCCCGGCGTCCGGGAACTCCCGCGCCGGCCCGCCCTCCGCCTCCAGCGCCAGCGCGGCCAGCCGCCGCGCCAGCGCCAGCACGGCCGCCGCCCGGGACTCGTACCCGGGTACGGCGCCCAGCAGCTTGCTCTGCGGCATCGAGCGGAAACGGTCCGCCAGGGCGTCGACGGCTTCGACCAGGGGCTGTGCATCAGGCATGCCGTGAGCCTAACCAAAAGCCGCCGGGCCCCGGAGCGGAGAGCTCCGGGGCCCGGCGGCAGTGCACCGACGGCGCGGTGATCAGTCGTCGCCGCGCAGGCTCGCGATCAGCCGCAGCATCTCGATGTAGATCCAGACCAGCGACAGGGTGAGCCCGAAGGCGGCCCGCCAGGCCTCCTTCTGCGGCGCGCCCTGGGCGATCGCCCGCTCGATCTCGTTGAAGTCCAGCGACAGGTAGAAGGCGCCGATGGCGATGCCGATCAGACCGACCGCCACGCCCAGCGGACCGGCCCACAGGTTCAGTCCGGAGCCGAACATCCCCGCGAGCATGTTGACCATCAGCAGGACCGCGAAGCCCATGCCGATCGCGATGCCGATCCGGGTGTACCGGGGGGTGACCCGGATCCGGCCGGACTTGTACGCGAACAGCATCGCCCCGAACACCGCCGCCGTCCCCAGCACCGCCTGGATCGCGATGCCCTCCCAGATGGAGTTCAGGACGTGCGTCACCGCACCGACCGCAAAGCCCTCCAGCGCCGCGTACAGCAGGATCAGCGGCGGGCTGACGGTCGGCTTGAAGGTGATGACCAGGCCGACCACGAACGCGATCAGCGAGGCGGCACCGGCGAAGCCGAAGTTCCGCGCCGGCAGCACGAACCAGGCGAGCGCGCCGAAGGCGACCAGGGTGAGCAGCGTCATCGCGGTGCGCGCGACCACGTCGTCGAGCGTCATCCGCCCGGTCGACAGCGGACCGGCGGACGGCGCGCGGTACATCTCGACCAGCTGCTCGTCCGTCAGCGGACCCTGGCCCGGCACCTGCTGGGCGTACGGGTTGTTGCCGTACGGGTTGTCACCGTACGGGTTGCTCTGGCCGTAGGGGCTTCCGGCGTGCGGGCTCCCGGCCTGCGGGGTCTGTGGGGTGCCGAAACCCGCGTAGCCGGGCTCGCGGGTGAACGACCCCTCCCGCGAGAAGACCGGGTTGCTGCTTCTCATTGCTCATTCCCTCCGTGGCGGCACTGCACCGCCCGAACGACAAGGGTAATGGCTTGGCAAAAATATGGGGATACGCCGCGAGGAGGATCCGGTGAACGAAGCCCGGCGGGGACGCCTCTGTTCGGCGCCCCCGCGGGGTCGGTCGGTGCCCGGAGCCGGACTCGAACCGGCACGGCCTCACGGCCAAGCAGTTTTAAGCTGCCCGTGTCTGCGTTCCACCATCCGGGCTTCCCGTGGAGCAGCCCCGGCGGTGATTCGGAGGCGATGTGCTCCACCTTCACCGGGACCACCCCTGAGCCTAGTCGCCCACATCGCCCTTTCGCATGTTCCCAGCCGGGGAAGTTGTCATGTTTCCTTGCCATCTGACGAACAGTTCGTGATTTGGCCACGCGAGGCACGCGATCCGGCCACCGGGTCCCTGCTCAGGGTTGGTGTCATACCGCAGGAGGAGGGGCTCACCTGGGCGTACTCCCAGCGGTGGTCAGGCCAACCGTCCGGCGGAGCGACGCATGACCGCGATCACGTGCCGGAGCATGGAGGTACGGCCGGAAGCCCCCCGGGGACCGGCCGTCCGACCACTTCCGGCCCTCTCCGGCGCCTCCCGCAGCCCGCGACCCCAAGGAGCACCCCCGTGACCACGTCGACCGCAACCGCCGTCCGCACCGGCCGGGCGGCCGCCCGCGCCACCGGCCTGAACAAGGTCTACGGGGAGGGCGAGACCCGCGTCGTCGCCCTGGACAACGTCAGCGTGACCTTCCCCCAGGGCGAGTTCACCGCCATCATGGGCCCCTCCGGCTCCGGCAAGTCCACCCTCATGCACTGCATGGCCGGCCTCGACACCGTCTCCTCCGGCTCCTCCACCATCGGCGACACCGAACTCGTCGGCCTCAAGGACAAGCAGCTCACCCAGCTGCGCCGCGACCACATCGGCTTCATCTTCCAGGCCTTCAACCTGCTCCCCACGCTCACCGCGCTGGAGAACATCACCCTCCCGATGGACATCGCCGGCCGCAAGGCGGACAAGGCCTGGCTGGACCGCGTCGTCGACACCGTCGGCCTCTCCGGCCGCCTCTCCCACCGCCCCAGCCAGCTTTCCGGCGGCCAGCAGCAGCGCGTCGCCTGCGCCCGCGCCCTCGCCGGAAAGCCCGACATCATCTTCGCCGACGAACCCACCGGCAACCTCGACTCCCGCTCCGGCGCCGAAATCCTCTCCTTCCTCCGCAACTCCGTGCGCGAACTCGGCCAGACCGTCGTCATGGTCACCCACGACCCCGTCGCCGCCGCCTACGCCGACCGCGTCGTCTTCCTCGCCGACGGCCGCATCGTCGACGAACTCGCCGACCCCACCGCCGACACCGTCCTGGACCGCATGCGCCGCTTCGACGCCAAGGGCCGCACCAGCTGACACACCGCCAGCCGACCGACCCTCCGCACCCCACAGGACACCCCATGTACCGCACCGCACTGCGCAACGTGCTGGCCCACAAGGGCCGACTGCTCATGACGGCCCTCGCCGTCATGCTCGGCACCGCCTTCGTGGCGGGCACCATGGTCTTCTCCGACACCTTCGGCCAGGCCATGCGGGACAGCAACTCCAAGAGCTACTCCGACGTCTCGGTCCAGATCGTCGACCGGGCCGCCGGGTCCGGCGCCACGGCCCGCGAGAAGAGCGAGAAGAGCGCCGCCACCCTCACCGACGCCACCGTCCAGCAGCTGGCCGCCCTGCCCGGTGCCGCCGGCGCCCGCGGCGTGGTCAGCGGCTTCACCGGCGTCGCCGACAAGAGCGGCAACCTGATCGGCAAGGCCTGGGCCGCCAAGGGCGCCAACTTCGCGCCCGGCGCGGACGGCAAGGACGCCCGCTACCCGCTGGCCGAGGGCCAGGGCCCGAAGAACGCGAAGGAGATCGCGCTCGACCGGAAGACCGCCGAGAAGGGCGGCTACAAGGTCGGCGACACCGTCCGGGTCGCCTCCAACGGCCCGGTGGTCGAGGCGAAGCTCACCGGCGTCTTCACCACCGACGACCCGGTGGTGAACACCGGCGGCACGCTCACCCTGTTCGACCGCGCCACCGCCCAGCAGCTGCTGCTGGAGCCGGGCCGCTACAGCAGCATCGTGCTCGCCGCCAAGTCCGGCACCAGCGAGGGCGACCTGCTCGCGCAGGCCGCGTCGAAGCTCCCGGCCGGCCAGCAGATCCACTCCGAGACCGGTCAGCAGCTCAAGGACGACGAGCAGAAGATGATCGAGACCGGCACGTCGAGCATGCGCACCATGCTGCTCGCCTTCGCCGGGATCTCGCTCTTCGTCGGCATCTTCATCATCGCCAACACCTTCACCATGCTGGTCGCCCAGCGCACCAAGGAGCTCGCCCTGCTGCGGGCGATCGGCGCCAGCCGCAAGCAGGTCACCCGGTCCGTCCTGATCGAGGCCCTGGTGATCGGCACCCTCTCCGCCGCGGCCGGCCTGGTGGCCGGCATCGGGATCGGCGCCGGGCTGCAGGCCCTGGTCGCCGGCCTGGACAGCGGGATGCCCACCGGCTCGCTGGTGATCAAGCCGATGACCGTGGTGGTCACCCTGGTGGTCGGCGTCCTGGTGACGGTGCTCTCGGCCCTGCTGCCCGCCATGCGCGCCTCGCGGATCGCCCCGGTGGCCGCGATGAGCAGCGGTGACCAGCCGAGCACCCAGAAGAGCCTGGTCGTCCGCAACAGCATCGGCTCGGTGCTCGCCGCCGGCGGCGGCGCGCTGATCGCCTACGGCGCCTCGACCGGCACCGGCGACGGCCGGATGCCGGTCGCCATCGGCGCCCTGCTGACCCTGGTCGGCGTCTTCATCCTGCTGCCGCTGCTCTCCCGCCCGGTGATCGCCCTGGTCGGCCCGGTCCTCGGCAAGCTGTTCGGCATGCCCGGCAAGCTCGCCCGGCAGAACGCGGTGCGCAACCCGCGCCGCACCGCCGCCACCGCGGCCGCGCTCACCATCGGCCTGACCCTGGTCAGCGGTCTGACCGTGCTCGGCGCCTCGGTCGGCGGCGCGATCGACAAGGCCGTCACCAGCTCGATGCGGGCCGACTACGTGGTCGGGACGGCGAACGGCATGAGCCTCTCCGAGAAGGTCCCCGCCGAGATCGCCAAGACCCCCGGGGTCACGGCCTCCTCCCCGATGACCACGGTCTACTGGGAGCTGAACGGCACCACCAAGGCGATCACCGGCCTGGACCAGGAGACCTTCGACAAGCTCGTCTCGGTCGAGCTGACCAGCGGCTCCCCCGCCGCCCTCGGCCAGGGCCAGATCCTGGTCGACGAGGACGTGGCCAAGAAGAACGGCGTCACCGCCGGCTCGGCCATGACGGTCACCTATCCCGACGAGTCGACCGGCAAGGTCACCGTCGGCGGGGTCTACAAGGCCGGCGGCATGCTGGGCCCGGTCCTCCTGTCCAACAGCGAGATCACCAAGCACGAGCCCCAGCCCTACATCAGCGACGTCCTGGTCAAGGGCGCCGACGGCGCCACCGACAAGCTGAAGCAGGGGCTCAAGGACGCCACCGGCGCCAACCCGGTGATCGAGGTCAAGTCCAAGCAGGAGGTCCGGGACGACTTCAGCCAGATCATCAGCTTCGCGCTGAACATGATGTACGGCCTGCTGGCGATGTCCGTGATCGTCGCGATCCTCGGTGTGATCAACACGCTGGCCATGTCGGTCTTCGAGCGCAAGCGCGAGATCGGGATGCTGCGGGCGATCGGCCTGGACCGCGGCGGCATCAAGCGGATGGTCCGGCTGGAGTCCGTGGTGATCTCGGTCTTCGGCGCCGGCATCGGCATCGTGCTCGGCTGCTTCATGGCCTGGGCGATCAACGGCACGCTGGAGTCCAGCATGCAGGGCCTCACCACGGTGCTCCCGTACGGGCAGCTGGCGCTCTTCCTGGCGCTGGCCGGCCTGGTCGGCCTGGTGGCCGCCTTCTGGCCCGCCCGCCGGGCGTCCAAGCTGGACATCCTGGCGAGCATCAAGACCGACTGACCCCGCGTCACCGGCCACCCCGGCCCCGGGCCCCGCGCCCGGGGCCTTCGCCGTGGCCGTGGCCATGGCCGCGCCGGGCGGGGGGCCGCCCCGGAACCGCCCCGGAACAACGGGAAAGGCCCCGCCGGAGGGTTCGGCTGGGGCCTTTCTCGTACTGCTGTACTCCGCCCGGTCGCACGGCCGGCTGAGCACCACGGAGGTCGTGGTCCGGCGACACTGCCGGGCGGAGGGCCTCCGACTCATCTCCCGGTGCTCCCACACCGGGATCACAGTCGCTTACTTGCTGCTGGCGAGTTCCTTCTCGGCGGCCGGCTTGGCGGCCTCGACCGGCTTCGGCGCGGGCGCCGCAGCCTCCTGGAACGCCTCGAACGGCTTCTCCATCTGGGCCAGACCCACGGTCTCGCGCTTCAGGAACATCGCCAGCGTCCAGTCCGTGAAGACGCGGACCTTGCGGTTCACGGTCGGGACCATGGCGCCGTGGTAGCCACGGTGGAACCACCAGGCGAGGCGGCCCTTGAGCTTGACCTTGCCGAAGAGGATCGCGACGCCCTTGTGCAGGCCGAGACCGGCGACCGCACCGAGGTTCTTGTGCTTGTACTCCTTCTGCGGGAAGCCGCGCATGCCGGAGATCACGTTGTCGCCGAGGACGACGGCCTGGCGGCAGGCGTGCTGCGCGTTCGGCGGGCACCAGGCGCCCTCGCCGGAGGCGAGGTCCGGCACCTGGGCGTTGTCGCCGGCCGACCAGACGTAGTCGAAGCCCTGGACCTGGAGGGTCGCGGCGGTGTCGACGTGGCCGCGCGGGCCGAGCGGCAGGCCAAAGTTGGCCAGCACCGGGTTCGGCTTCACGCCGGCCGTCCACACGATGGTGGAGGCGTCGACCTCGACACCGTTCTTCAGCACCACGTGCTGGTCGACGCAGGAGTCCATGGAGGTCTCGATGAAGACCTCGATGTTGCGCTCCTCGAGCTTCTCCTTGGTCCACAGACCGAGGTCCGGGCCCACCTCGGGGAGGATGCGGTTGGCCGCCTCCACCATGATGAAGCGCATGTCGTCGCGGCTGACGGTCTTGTAGATCTTGGCGGCGTCGCGCGCCATGTCCTCGATCTCGGCGATCGTCTCGACACCGGCGAAGCCACCGCCGATGACGACGAAGGTCAGGGCCTTGCGGCGGATCGCCTCGTCCGTGGTGGACTCGGCCTTGTCCAGCTGCGCCATGACGTGGTTGCGGAGGCTGATGGCCTCCTCGACCGTCTTCATGCCGATGCCGTGCTCCGCCAGACCCGGGATCGGGAAGGTGCGGGAGACCGAGCCGGTCGCGACGACCAGGTACTCGAAGGGCAGCTCGTACGAGTCGCCCGCCGCGGGCTGGATGGTGGCGACCTTGCGGGCGTGGTCCACACCGGTGACCGCACCGGTGAGCACCTCCGCCTTCTTGAGGGCGCTGCGCAGCGGCGCGACGAGGTTGCGGGGCGCGACGTTGCCGCCGGCCGCCTCGGGAAGGAAGGGCAGGTACGTCATGTACGACCGCGGGTCGACGACCGTGACGGTCGCTTCGCCGTAACGCATCTTCTTGAGGATGCGCATCGCGGCATACAGGCCGACGTAACCACCGCCGACAATGAGGATGCGAGGACGCTCCGTGGTGCTCATATCCGAAAGTATCCAGCACCGTCCGGAGCAGCCTTCGTGAGCCCGGTCACAAGCTCCTGGACACCCCGTGCTACACTTCGCGCCCCCTCCGGCCGGCCCTGAAGGTCACCTCACGGCCCCCACGGCCCCCTTGTGAGCACAGGCGTCCGGACGGCCCACCTGAGCAGCAACGATCCGCAGCAGGCCCCGGTTCCCGCGTGTGATTTCGATTTTCAAACCTTCACGGGAGCCCAGCCTGCGATCCAGCGGGCGCTGCGACGGCCAGACCTTCAGTCCCACATTTCGGACGTTGCGGGCACCCGGGCACGACGAATGGCGGGATCGCCATGTGAAGAAATTCACGAACCTTTTCGCGTGACCCCGGGCGCGCCCCGGCCCCGGAGCCCGCGAGGGGGCTCCGGGGCCGGTGGGGTAAGGCCTGCAAGGGATCGGGAGGCCGTACTCAGGAGGCCATGCTCCAGGCGATGCCGTCCAGGATGTCGTGCTCGCTGACGACCACCTCGGCGGCGCCGGTCCGCGTCATGATCTCCAGCAGCTCCAGTGCGCCGGCCGCGATCACGTCCACCCGGCCGGGGTGCATCGACGGGATGGCCGCCCGCTCGTCGTGCGTGGCGGCGAGCAGCTCGTCGGCGATCCGGGCCACCTGCTCGCGGCTGATCCGCGAGTGGTGGATCGCCGCCGAGTCGTAGGCCGGCAGGTCCTGGGCGATCGCGGAGACGGTGGTGACCGTCCCGGCCAGGCCCACCAGGGTGGCCGCGCCGGTCAGCGGGACGACCTCCTCGGCCTTGTCCAGCTCGGCCCGGACGTGCGCCCGGGCCTCGGCGACCTGCTCCGCCGACGGCAGCTCGGCGCCGCCGAAGTGCCGCTCGGTGAGCCGGACGCAGCCGATGTCCACCGAGCGGGCCGCCTGGACGTCCTCCGCGCCGAGCACGAACTCGGTGGAGCCGCCGCCGAGGTCGAAGACCAGGTACGGCGCCGGGAACTGACCGCCGGTGAGCTCCTTGGTGGCGCCGACGAAGGAGAGGTGGGCCTCCTCCTCGCCGCTGACCACCTGGGGCTCGACGCCCAGGGCGTCCCGCACGCCCTTGACGTACTCGTCGCTGTTCTCGGCGTCCCGGGAGGCGCTGGTGGCGACGAAGCGGATCCGGTCCGGGCCGACGCCGAAGCCGGCGATGATCTCCGCGTACTCGCGGCAGGCCGCGAAGGTGCGCTCCAGCGCGTCCGGGTGGAGCCGGCCGGTCCTGTCCACGCCCTGGCCCAGCCGGTTGATGATCATCCGGCGGTCGAGGTCGGTGATCGCCCCGGTCTCCGGGTCGAGGTCGGCCACCAGCAGCCGGATCGAGTTGGTGCCGCAGTCGATCGCGGCAACCCTGGTGACGGTCATTCGCCGGCCTCCTCGGTGGTCCCGGCGGAGGATTCCTCCTCCGCGGCCCGCTTCGCGGCGCGCTCGGCGGTCTTCTGCTGCTTGGCGGCGATCACCGCCGCGTGGTCCTGCTCCTTGGCGCGGTTCCGCGCGACCCGCTCACCGGCGGCCTCGACCTCGGCGGGGGAGACGCACGGGCCCTTGGCCCACCAGTCCTCCAGCATGCCGATCGCCTCGTCGCCGAGCGGGTTGACGCCCTCGCCGGCCGCCAGCGAGTGGCCGACCAGCACGTGCAGGCACTTCACCCGGTCCGGCATGCCGCCGGCGCTCGGGAAGCCCTCCAGCACCTCGATGGCGTCCCGGCGGGCGATGTAGTCCTCGTGCGCCTTCTGGTAGGCGGCGGCCAGCTCCGGGTCCTCGGCGAGCCGGGCGGTCTGCTCCTTCATCACGCCGTCCGCCTCCAGCGTGCCGATCAGCGAGGCGGCCTTGGGGCAGGTCAGGTAGTAGAGGGTCGGGAACGGCGTGCCGTCCGCGAGCCGGGGGGCCGTCTCCACGACGTCCGGGTTGCCGCAGGGACAGCGGTGCGCCACGCCGCGCAGGCCGCGCGGGACCCGGCCGAGCTGCGCGGCGATCGCCGCGATGTCGGTGTCGGAGACGGAGGGGTGGTTCTCAGTGGTCATGGGGGGAGCTGGCTCCAGCGGGGGCAGGGGCGGGTGGAGAGGGCGGGGCGAGGGCGGCGGTGTCGGCGGAGTCCACCGAGTCCCAGACGCTGGCGTACCAGGGCTTGGCGGCCTTCACCGGAGCGGCGGCCACGCCGCCGGACGGCGCGGGCGCGGGCACGGAGGACTTGGCGGCGCCCTGGCCGGCCGGGTCCACCGCAATGTACGGGGTCTCCCCCGGCATCGCGTAGTGCAGCCGGGCGCGGGCCTGCGCCTTGACGTACTCCGGGTCCTGCCAGCGGGCCTTCTCCCGGCGCAGCTGTTCGACCTGCTGCCGGGCGTGCTCGGCCTTCGCCCGCTGGGCGGAGATCTCGGAACGCTGGGAGATGAACTGCCGCGTCGGGTAGGCGAGGATCGCCACCAGCGAGCAGAGCACCAGGACGAGGACGGTCGCCCGGCTCGTGAAGCGAGGCCGGGCCGCCAAGCCCGGGATCCTCCAGCCTGCCATCTCCCGTTTCCCCTCCTGGTCGCGCCGGTGCCCCACCGTCCACCCTACGGGGTGAACGGCGGGGCACCGGTGCGATCAGTGTGTGTCAGCCCTCGTACTTGCGGGCTGATCAGTCCGCGAAGCGGAACCGCGGGAAGGCGCCGCGGCCGGCGTACTCGGCGGCGTCGTCGAGGATCTCCTCGATGCGCAGCAGCTGGTTGTACTTGGCGACGCGCTCGGAGCGGGCCGGGGCACCGGTCTTGATCTGGCCGCAGTTGGTGGCGACGGCCAGGTCGGCGATGGTGACGTCCTCGGTCTCGCCGGAGCGGTGCGACATCATGCAGCGGTAGCCGTTGCGCTGGGCCAGCTCGACGGCGTCCAGAGTCTCGGTCAGCGAGCCGATCTGGTTCACCTTGACCAGCAGCGCGTTGGCGGTGCCGGTCTCGATGCCCTTGGCCAGGCGGGCCGGGTTGGTGACGAACAGGTCGTCGCCGACCAGCTGGACCTTGTCGCCCAGCTTGACGGTCATGGCCTTCCAGCCGTCCCAGTCCGACTCGTCCAGCGGGTCCTCGATGGAGACCAGCGGGTACGCGGCGACCAGCTCGGCGTAGTACTCGATCAGCTCGGCGGCCGAGAGGGCCTTGCCCTCGAACTGGTAGGCGCCGTCCTTGTAGAACTCGGAGGCGGCCACGTCCAGGGCCAGCGCGATGTCGCGGCCGGGCACGTAACCGGCCTTCTGGATGGCCTCGGTGATGAGGTCCAGGGCCTCGCGGTTGCTGTCCAGGTTCGGGGCGAAGCCGCCCTCGTCGCCGAGGCCGGTGGAGAGGCCGCGCTCCTTCAGGACGCCCTTGAGGGTGTGGTAGACCTCGACGCCCCAGCGGACGGCCTCGGAGAAGGACTCCGCGCCGATCGGGGCGATCATGAACTCCTGGATGTCGACGTTGGAGTCCGCGTGCGAGCCGCCGTTGAGGATGTTCATCATCGGGACCGGCAGGACGTGCGCGTTCGGGCCGCCCAGGTAGCGGAACAGCGGCAGGTCGCTGGCCTCGGAGGCGGCGTGCGCGACGGCCAGCGAGACGCCCAGGATGGCGTTGGCGCCGAGCGAGGACTTGTCCGGGGTGGCGTCCAGGTCGAGCATGGCCTGGTCGATCAGGCGCTGCTCGGTGGCGTCGTAGCCGACCAGCTCCGGGCCGATCTGCTCGATGACGGCCAGGACGGCCTTCTCCACGCCCTTGCCGAAGTAGCGGTTCTTGTCACCGTCGCGCAGCTCCAGCGCCTCGAAGGCACCGGTGGAGGCACCCGAGGGGACAGCGGCACGGCCGGTGCTGCCGTCGTCGAGGCCGACCTCGACCTCGACCGTGGGGTTGCCACGCGAGTCGAGGATCTCACGGGCTACGACGACATCGATGGACGGCACGAGGCATCTCCTAGCGGAAGCAGGTCCGGCTGACGATGGGTGCTGCCGGCCGGACGATTGCGGAGTCGTTACGACCAGAGCCTAACCGCACGGGCTCTCGGGGCCACGCTGACCTCGGCCCCGTCTCAGCGTGTGGCCGCTCTACCCACCGGTAGTTCACCTGGTTGCCCGGTGGAAGGCACACAGATGCGGACGAAGGGGGCCGAATCCGGCCCCCTTCGTGACGTCGGCGCGCTCGCGGACGTGCTGCGGCCGCGGTCGGCGGCGCTGGTCGTGGTCGGCGGCGTCGGCCGCGGTCAGCGGTCAGCGGCCAGCGGTCAGCGGTCAGCGGCGGTCCGGGCTGGCGTCGGCCTGGCCCGGCCCCGGGCCGACGCCGGATCAGCCGAGGTTGAGGACCTGGCCGGGCAGGATCAGGTTCGGGTCGGCGCCGACGGTGCCGCGGTTGCCGTCGTACAGCGTCTGCCACCCCCCGGAGACGTCGTGGGCGGCGGCGATGCCGGCCAGCGTGTCGCCGGACTGGACGGTGTAGCCGTGGCCGGAGCGCTGCTGGGCGGCGGGCGCGGCCGGGGCGCTCTGCGCGGCGGCCGGGGCCTGCTGGCCCGCGGACTGGCCCGCGTACTGCTGGTAGACGCCCGGGTGGCTGGTCCAGTACCAACCGCCGTCGTTCTGGTACCAGTACACCTTCGCGTCGGCGTCCCAGCCGGCGTGGCCCGAGAACTCCGGGGCCTGGGCCTGCTGCTGGGCCTGCGGCTGCGCGTACTGCTGGGCGGCGGGCTTCTGGGCCTGCGACTGGGCGGGCTGGGCCGGCTTCGACTGGGCGGGCTTCGGCTGGGCGGGCTTCTGGGCCGGCTTCGGCGCGGCGGGCTGGTGCGCGGCGGGCTTGGAGTCCGTGGAGGTGTCGACCGCGGCCGGGGCGCCGCCCTTGCTCAGGCCGGCCTTCTGCGAGCAGACCGGCCAGGCGCCCGGCCCCTGCGAGGCGAGGACCTTCTCGGCGACCGAGATCTGCTGGGCCTTGCTGGCCTGGTTGGCCTGCGGCGCGTAGGACGTGCCGCCGTACGCCTTCCAGGTGCCCGAGGTGAACTGCAGGCCGCCGTAGAAGCCGTTGCCCGTGTTGATGCTCCAGTTCCCGCCGCTCTCGCACTGGGCGACTGCGTCCCAGGTGGAGACCGGGGCGGCCGAGGCGCCGGCGGCGGTGAGGATCGGCATCGCGAGTCCGACGCCGGCCACGCCCGCGACGGCGATGGCCTTCTCGGCCTGGGTGCGACGACGGTGACGGCCAGTTCCAACGAACAGCATGAAGGTCCCTCTCCGCACGCCTGCGAGGTGAGCTGTCGGGTTCGGACCGGGAGGTGGCCCGGCCGCCGCGTGCGGAATCGATTCCGCTCGGGCGGCTTCACCCCAAGCCGTAGGGAAACGGCAACAAACCTGGTTCCCCCGCCCCTGCCCAGGGTCTGGTCGGTTTCCCGTGACGCGGCGGGCAGGATTCGGCGTTCCGCGCACGAGGTTCGCAGCTGCGAACTGAACGGAGAGTAGACAGATCCTCTTACCAATCACAAGCTCATATCGCCGATATCACACAGAAATTACGGCGCGTGGTCGATCGTCTGCCAACGAAGGCGATATGTCCGGTTTGATGGTGATTCAACCCCCGCGAAAGGACGTGCTGGCGACGCTCCGTCAGCGTGTCGCAGTCTCAGCCGGAGGTGCCGGAAGCCTCGGCGGACGCGTTCCCGGCCTTCTGCTCCGGGCTGAATTCGACCGGAAGTTCACGAAGTCCACGCATGATCAGACCACCGCGCCAGCGCAGATTGTCCGGGCTTTCGGCCAGCTGCAGATCGGGCAGCCGGGTGAGCAGGGTGGCCAGCGCGGCCCGCCCCTCCAGCCGGGCCAGCGGAGCGCCGATGCAGTAGTGGATGCCGTGCCCGAAGCCCAGGTGCGGGTTGTCCGTCCGGGCCAGGTCGAGGGTGTTCTCGTCGGCGAACCGCGCCGGGTCCCGGTCCGCCGCCGCGAGCACCACCAGCACCGGGTCGCCGACCGGGATCTCCACCCCGCCGATGGTCAGCGGGCTGGTCGCGAAGCGCCAGGTGGCCAGCTCCACCGGCCCGTCGTAGCGCAGGAGCTCCTCGATCCCGGTCTCCAGCAGGCCGCTCTCGCCGCGGGCGATCGACTCCTGCAGCAGCGCCCGCTGCCCCGGGTTGCGCAGCAGCGCGTAGGTGCCGTTGCCGATCAGGTTCACGGTCGTCTCGAAGCCGGCGAACAGCAGGATGAAGGCCATCGCCGCGGCCTCGTTCTCGGTCAGGTGCTCACCGTGGTCGCTGGCCCGGATCAGGCCGGAGATCAGGTCGTCGCCGAGGTCCGCCCGCTTGCGGTGGATCAGCTCCGCGAGGTACGCCCGCATCCGCTTCACCGCCCGGCCGACGCCGCCGCGCTGCCCGCCGCCGTGCCGGATCATCATCCCGGCCCAGTCGCGGAAGTCGTCCTGGTCCTCGGCGGGCACGCCGAGCAGGTCGCAGATCGCGTAGATGGGGAGCGGGAAGGCGAACTCGTGGATCAGGTCGGCGCTGCCGCGGGCCGCGAAGCCGTCGATCAGCCGGTCCGTGAGCTGCTGCACCCGCGGCGCGAACTCGGCCACCCGGCGCGGCGTGAACGCCTTCGACACCAGCCGGCGCAGCCGGGTGTGGTCCGGCGGGTCGATGTTCAGCAGGTGCGTCATCAGATCGGCCTGGCGCTCGCCCGGGATGCCGACCCGGCCGGTGCGGTGCGCCTGCTCGCTGTGGTGCACCGGGTTCTTGGAGAGCCGGCTGTCGGCGAGCGCCTGCCGGGCGTCCGCGTACCGGGTGACCAGCCAGGCCTCGACCCCGCTCGGCAGGGTGGTGCGGTGCACCGGCTCGTGCTCGCGCAGCCAGGCGTACGCCGGGTACGGGTCGGCGGCGAACTCCCAGGTGAAGAGCGGCGGGCGGGCGGAATCGGGCTGAACTGGCATGGGTCGACGGTATCCGGTGGGGATCCCGGCGCAGGTCCGGGTGCGGGTCCGGGTCGGGTGACGTGTGCGGGGCCCGCGTGCGGCCGCGGGTGCGGCTCCTGGGTGCGGCTGCGGGTTCGGCTCCTGCGTGCAGTCCTGCGTGCGTCCCGGCTCGGTTCGGGCGGGCCCGCCGGGGCCGGTCCCGGGGGTTCCGCGGGACGGCAGGAGTGAGCCTGGTCACCTGCGGGGTAATCCCTGTTGCGGAGGGTCAGGACCTGCCTACGATCCTCCGCAAAGCAAAACGTGGGCGCCTGTGCGGAGCCGCCCACAGGGAGGAGCGCACCATGCGGGTCACCGGGGCAGTCGTCGTCATCGCGGTACTCGACGGCGGGTCGGGCGCCGACCTGGCACGCCGCTTCACCGCCGCCGGCGCCGCCGGGGTGCTCGTCGCCGACCAGCGGGAGGGCGTCGCCGAGGACCTCGCCACCGAGCTCGACCGGCCGGGCTGCCCGGTCGTCGGCGTCTGCGGCGACATCCGCCGCCCGAGCGACATCGCCGCCCTGGTCGACACCGCCGAGAAGCACCTCGGCCCGATCGACCTGTTCTGCGTGGCCGGCCCCGACGGCGAGCGGATCATCTCGCTCGCCGACCTGCCCGACCACCTCGACCTGGAGCGGCTCGCCGAGCTGCTCGCGCTGGTCGGCGAGGCCATCGGCGAGGTCGTGGTGCCGCCGCAGCGCCGTCCGGTGGAGGACGCCGCGGCGGTCTGACCCGCCGTACCGGACCCGTTGCCCCGGCGACCGGCGGCTCCGGCCGGTCGGGCTGCTCCCGGTGTGCGGCCTGCTCCGGCCGTCCGGCCTACTCCGGCCGGTCGGGCTTGAGCCCCTCGGCGGCGCGGACCGCGTCCCGGTAGCCGCGTGCCGCCGCCCGCAGCGCCGCGTCCACGTCCACCCCCGCGTCGTGCGCCCGCTGCGCCACGGCGAGCAGCAGGGTGCCCGCCGACTCCGCGGTCAGCTCCGCCGGCAGCTCGTACGGCGCGTCCGGCACGCCCGCGACCCCGCCCCGGCGCACCCGCGACACCAGCTTCGCCGCGTACGCCAGCGACGGCAGCCCGGCCGGCACGCCGTCCAGCACCGACTCCCGGTCCGACTTCTCGGCCGCCTTCAGCGCCTCCCAGTTCGCCTCCACCTCGGCCGCGCCCGCGGCCTCGGCGTCCCCGAACACGTGCGGGTGGCGGTACATCAGCTTGTCCACGATGTCGCCGGCCACGTCGTCGATCGAGAAGGCGTCGGTGGGGTGCTCCTCGGCGATCCGGGAGTGGAAGAACACCTGGAGCAGGACGTCGCCCAGCTCCTCGCGGAGCGTCTCGCGGTCCCCCTCCTCGATCGCCTCGACCAGCTCGAACGACTCCTCGACGAGGTACTTCACCAGGCTGGCGTGGGTCTGCTCGGCGTCCCAGGGGCAACCGCCGGGCGAGCGCAGGCGGTCCATCACCGAGGCCAGGTCCAGCAGACGCGCGCCCGGCAGGTCGTACGAGCCCGGCAGCACCTCGATCTCGGGCACCTCGCCCGCGTGCTCCACGGCGAGGCGCGCCAGCGCGTCGGTCAGCCCCGGGTCACCGTCCGGGCTGCCCAGCCAGACCGTCGGGCCCGCCTCCGAGGCCTGCCCGGTCAGCAGGCGCGCCAGCGCCGGAGCCGAGCCGGGCGGCACGATCTCCACCTCGACCCCGGCCTGCCGTACCGCGGCCACCTGCGGGTTCCCGGCATCCCCCGCCAGCACCCGCCCGGCCGACCGCAGCGCCTCCCACGCCGGCCACGCCAACAGCCCGGGAGCCACCCGGTGGGTAGTGGTGAGCAGGATCAGCTTCGCGCCCGGAAGATTCGTCACACCTCGAACCTACCCGCCCCCCACCAGCCCGGCCGACCTCCCACCAACCCCCTCGCTCTGCCTGCCTGCGCCAAAAGTCGGCCGGCCCGACTTCCCGTGCGCACCAGCCCGCACCCCCCGCGCACCAGAAGCCGCCCCCCAGCAGCCCAAGCCCCACCCGGCCTGCGCCAGAAAGTCGGCCGGGCCGGCTTCCCGTGCGGCGTTGCCGGTCAGGGGGCCAGCCAGAGTGGGGTGTCGGGGAGGAGGGCGGCCTGGATGGGACTCCAGCTGCCGTAGCGGGGGTTGATGCGGAGGTGGAGGGCGGTGGCGGCGTCGGCCAGGGCGAGGCGGACGGTGGCGTCGCCCGCCGGGGTGTCGGCGTCCTGGCCCGCCGCGGCGGCCAGGTGGCGGATGCCCAGCCGGCGGCGGTAGTAGTCGTCGATCCCGCTGCCCGGAACGCCCTGCGCGGCCAGTGCCCGGGCGAGCGCCCCGGCCCCGCCGTACCGCGCCTCGTCCGTCGCGCGGGCCGCCGCCACCTCACCGCTGCCCACGGTCAGCCCGTGGTCGGCCAGCGCACGGACGACCACCGCGTCGAGCACCAGGTCGGCGACGGCCCGCCGCGCCGGACCGTCCGGCTGCTGCCGAGCGTCCGCCGAGGCGCTGCCGGCCGGGTCCCGCAGCTCGGCGACCCGGGCCTCGACCGCGCGCACCGGGATCCGCCGTCCGTCCAGCACCGCCGCCGTGCCCGCGGTGAGCCCGCCGCCCCCGCAGGCGGTGAGCCCCGAGGCGGCGAGCAGGACGCCCGCGACGACGGTCCGACGGTGCATGGCTGGTCTCCGGGGTGGCGGCGGGCCGAGCGATGTCCCGAGAGTAGGGCGGGCGGGGGCGTGTCGCGCGGACCGTGGCCCGAACGGGTCACCCGCGCGGAGCACGCCGGATGTCAACCCTGACAATCGTCCAGGTCGACCCCTGCCTTTCGGGTCGGGTGGCGACCCGCCCACCCGACCTACCGTCCTGGCCATGACGAACACGGTCAGGAGAACGGTCAGGGGAACACCGGCCACGCCGACGGGCACGGCCACCCGCGTGGCCGCCGCGGTGGCGTTGCTCGCGACGGGCACGGGCGTGGTCGGGTGGCTGGCGCCGGCCCGCGGCGACCGGGACGCACCGGTCCGGGTGGTCGACGGTCCGTCCGCCGTCGGCTACCGGCAGGTGACCGGGGCCGTCGCCGATGCCCCGGCCTGGTTGGCCTCGTTGCCGGAGCCGGCGACCGAGGCCGGCCTGCTGGCGCTGGGGCTGCTGCTGGCGCTCTGCTGGTGGACGGCGCGTCGGCGACGGGCCGCCCGCCCGATCGCGGCGGTCTCGCTGACCGGCCTCGGCACCGTGCTCGCGTACGGGGCGAGCGAGGTGCTGAAGGTGGTGATCGACGAGGAGCGGCCCTGCCGGGCGCTGCCCGGCCCGGCGTCCGTGCGGTCGGCCCTCGCCGAGTGCCCGCCGCCGGGCGACTGGTCGTTCCCCAGCAACCACGCGACGCTGGCTGCAGCCCTCGCAACCGGCCTGGTGCTGCTGCGCCCGCGCTGGGCACTGGTGGCCGTCCCGGTCGGCCTGGTGACCGCCGCGCTGCGGGTGGCCGCGGGCGTGCACTACCCGCACGACGTGGTCGCCGGCGCCGTCCTGGGCGGAACGGTCACGGCCGCCGCGGTCGTGGCCCTGCTACCGCTCGCCACGACTGCGGTGACCGCGTCGGCCGGCAGACGCGTCCTGGGGCCCCTGCTGCTGCGGCCCCCGGTCTCAGGTGCGCGGACCGCCCGCGCACGTTCCGCCGGGGGTCAGGCCGGCCTCGTGCGCGAGAACGGCGGCGGCCGCCCGGTTGGCGACGCCGAGCCGCGCCAGGACGGAGCTCACATGGGCTTTCACGGTCCCCTCCACCACCCCGATCCGGCGGGCGATCTGGCCGTTGGAGAGCCCGGCCGCGACCAGCGCGAGCACGTCCCGCTCCCGGGAGGTCAGCCCGGCCACCTGTTCCCGGGCGGTGGCGCTCCGGTCGGCCGGGCCGCCGGTCCCGGCCGACGCCAGGTGGGCGACCACGCGGGCGGCCACCTTGGGTGAGAGGTAGGCGGCGCCGTCCGCCACTGCGTGCACCCCGGCGATCAGCTCCTCCGGTTCGCCGGACTTGATCAGGAACCCATGGGCGCCACCGCCGAGAGCCCGCAGGATGTAGTCGTCCTCGCCGAAGGTCGTCAGCATGACGATCCCGGTGGCGACACCGGTCCGGCGGATCTCGGCCGCGGCGGTGATGCCGTCCGTGCCAGGCATCCGGATGTCCAGCACGGCGACGTCCGGACGGTGGCGCCGCACCAGCTCGACGGCCTCCCGGCCGTCCCCGGTCTCGGCGACCACCTCGATGCCCGGGTCGGTGGCGAGCACCGCCCTGATGCCGGCGCGGACCATCGGCTCGTCGTCGGCGATCACCACCCGGACCGGTGCGGTCCGCGCGGGCCGGTCCCCGCCGCTCATCCGGCGCTCACGAGAGCAAGGCGTCCAAGGAGATCAGCACGTCCCCCCGGAAGCAGAGCCGGTACGCGTCCCCGGAACGGTCGTTGTGGAACGGCTCGGCCGTGATCGCGTAGTACTCGCACGTCACTCCTTCTCCCCGGGGCGGCGGGTTGCCCTCCTCGGGATGGTACGGAAACTGACGATCCGGTAGGAACCTCTGCACCGTCGCCCGGTCCTGCCCGACCCGCAGCAGCGCGTAGTCCGCCGGGTCCAGAACGGCACGGCCGGCGGTGTAGATCGTCCAGCCGCGCAGGACGGTCATCAGCACCAGCACGGTGGCCAGCGGCACCACCACGGTCGCCACCAGCATCCGGCCCACCCGGCGGCGGGCGTGGCGCAGTTCGCGGGCCGGTGACACCGGACCGGGGCCGGGAGCCGGAGCGGCAGGGGCACCGGAGCGCGGCAGGTACGCGGAGACCTCGAAGCCCGCGCCGTCGACGCCAGGACCGTGACGGAGGGTGCCACCGACCAGCCTGACCCGCTCGGCCATGCCGATCAGGCCGCAGCCGCCACCGGGCGGCGTCCCCGGGCTCTCCGGGCTCGCGGCCTGCCGGCCCACCGGCGGCGGGCCGTTGACCACCCGGATCCGGACGCCGTCCGACGCGTAGGCCACCCGGACCGTGACCGGCGCCCGCGGAGCGTGCTTGGCCGCGTTGGTCAGTGCCTCCTGGACCACCCGGTACGCCGCGTGCTCGGCCGCCCGCGGCAGAGCGTCGGGCGCACCGGTGACGATCAGCCGGACGTCCAGGCCCGCCGCGGCCGACTCCTCGACCAGCTGTGCGACACCCGCGTCGGCGGGGCCGCGGGCGGACGCGTCGTCCGCCTCGTCCCGCAGGACCCCGATCACCTCGGCGAGGCGCTCCACCGCCGCCCCTGCACCGGCGCGGATCTCCTGGGCCGCCTCCCGATGCGGCGGCGCCAGGTCGGGAGCCAGCTTCAGGGCCCCTGCCCGCAGGGCGATCAGGCTCAGGTCGTGCCCCAGGGCGTCGTGCATGTCCTGCGCGATCCGAGCCCGCTCACGCAGCCGGGCCTGCTCGGCCACCAGCTGCTGCTCACGCTGCAGCCGCTCCGCCCTCTCCCAGCCGGCCCGCACCAACTCCTGCGACTGCCGCCAGAACCGGCCCACCATCCAGGGCGCCATTCCGGCGCAGACCAGCAGTGACAGGAACGACGTCCCCGGCACCATCCACGCCGGCACCGCGACGGCCGCCACCACCCCGACGGCAACCATGGCGGCCAGCACCACGGCCGCCGGCCGCACGCGCTCCATCCGCCGCCCCGCCAGGAACGCCGCGCCGATCGCCGGCACGGCCCACCAGATGCTCACCCCGCTCAGCCCGATGGACGCCGATGCCCCCACCAGCAACCCGCCGTCGAGCCGGCCGTCGCACCACCGCTGTCCATTCGCACGCACGCCCTTGACCCTAATGAGACCCGGGCAGCACCGAATCTGCCGAAAGGCATGCCCGCACCCTGCACAGAAAGCCGGTCCCACCGACTTCCCCCTCCCGCGAGCAACGACCTGCCCGGGGAGCTGCATCGCGCGGCCGCCCAGGAAGTCGGAGCCACCAACTTCCCACTGGGGTGGCGAGGTCAGGGGGTGGGGGGCCAGGGGGTGGTGCGGGGGTCGGGGGGATGGGGGGTGTTGGTGGTGCGCTGGGGTTGGAGGGTGTCGAGGTTCTGGCGGAGGCGGCGGACGGCCGGATGGTGCGGGCCGTCGCGGCGTTCGCGGTCGAAGAGGAGCTGGAGCAGCCACTGCCAGGCGGTATCGGCGTCGCCGGACGCCGCGAGCAGGAGGCCGATCCGCTCGCGCAGGTCGAACGCCCGGTCCGGGTCGGCGCCCGGCGTGGTGGTGAGCAGCGCGCGGTACTCGGCGAGCGCCTCCTCGGTGTGGCCGAGGCGTTCCAGGCATTCGGCGGCGCGGTACCGGTGTTCGTGGGCCTGCGGCCCGAGCGGGCCGCCGTCCGCGGTGGCGGCGAGACGCCGGTACTCGGGGAGCGCCTGGGCGTAGCGCTGCTCCTGGTGGAGGGTGCGGGCGTAGATGGTCCGGATGGTGCGGACGAGCGGTGCGCCGTCGCCGAGTTCGGTCCGGGCTCGGGACAGCAGGGTGGCGGCGAGGTCGAGGACTTCGGTGCGCCGGCCGGCGTCGACCAGGTCGGAGAGGCGGGCGCAGGCGGCCGCCAGCTCCGGTTCGCCGACGCCGGGAGTGCCGGGGATCGGAGCACCGGGGAGCCGGGGACCCGAAACCGAAGCCGGCGCAGGCGCGGGCACCGCCGCCATCAGGAACGGGTGCGGCTCCGCGCGCGGGGCGGGCGGAGCGGCCGCCGCCGTCGGGCGGGGCTGCGGCTGGAGCGGGTGGCGGTACGGGCGGGTGGGGTCGGGCAGCGGCCCGTACCGGGGCTGCGGGGCCGCGGCGGCCGCCGGGAGCAGCGGGAGCAGCCGGGCGTGGACCTCCTGGGCGTCGGCCGGGCGGTCGTCGGGATGCTTGGCGAGCAGGTCGAGGACCAGCCGTTCGAGGGGTGCCGGGACGTCGGGCCGGAGTTCGCGCAGCGGGACCGGCGGTTCGTCGACGTGCCGCCGCAGCACGCCGAGGGCGCTGGGCGCCCGGAACGGCTCCTCGCCGGTGAGCATCGCGTGCAGCAGGCAGCCCAGCGCGTACAGGTCGCTGCGCGGGTCGATGGTGGCGGCGAGTGCCTGTTCGGGGGCCATGTAGGAGGGGCTGCCGATCGGGACGCCGGTGAGGGTGAGGCGGGTGGCCTCGGTGTCGAGGGCGGTGGCGATGCCGAGGTCGAGCAGGACGGTCCGGCCGTCGTCACGGACCATCACGTTGCTGGGCTTGAGGTCGCGGTGGACGACCGGGACGGCGTGGACGGCGGCCAGCGCCGCGCACAGCTGGGCGGCGACGGCGACGGCGCGCTCGACCGGGAACGGCGCGTCCTCGGCGATCAGGTCGGCCAGGCTGACGCCCGGGACCCGCTGCATGACGAGGTACAGCTCGCCGTCGTCCTCGCCCGCGTCGAAGACGGTGACCAGACCGGGGTGGTCGAGCGCGGCGGTGATCCGGCACTCGCGCAGGAAGCGGCGGCGCAGCTCGTCGCCGTGGCGCCGCCGCTCGGTCCCGGCGGCGGTCCCGGCGGCGGTACCGCCGCCGGGGCCGCCGAGGCTGCCGGACGGGTCGGCGGGGAGCAGGTGGTCGGTGCGCAGCAGTTTGACGGCGACCGGGCGGTCGAGCCGTTCGTCGTAGCCGCCCCAGACCTGGCCCATCCCGCCGTGGCCGATCTTCTCGGCCAGCCGGTAGCGGCCGCCGATCACCCGGGCGGTGGTCACGGCCGGCCGCCCTCGCGGGCCTGACGGCGCAGCAGTTCGCCCAGCTCGCGCAGCTCGTCCCCGGTCGCGTGGGCGGGTGCGGCGGCGGGCCCGGGCGGAGCGTAACCGGGAGCCGGGACCGGAGCCGGACCCTGGACCGGACCCGGGACCGGCGCGGAGCCGTACGGCGCACCCGGCACCGTCGGCGCGTAACCGGCCGCAGGGGTGCCCGGGTACGTGGCGGCGGGCGCGACGGGCGGCGCGTAGTACGCCGCCGGGGCCGGGGTCTTGGGCCGCCCCGCGTCCCAGACCACCCGCAGGTCCATCGCCAGGAAGTGCAGCGGCGCGCCGAACCACATCAGCATCATCGACACCATGCCGATGGTGTCCGCGGTGGGCGCGTCCTTGATGCTGCCCGCGACGCCGGCGCAGATCAGGTAGCTGGCGAAGAGCCCGGTGAAGACCACCGCGCCGATGACGTCGTAGACCCGGCGCCGGCGGATCGCCAGCAGCAGCGAGGGGATCACACCGAGCAGACCGATCGTCACCAGCGGGACCAGGGCCCACAGGATGCGGCCGAGCACGCCGAACGGCCCGGCCGCCATCCCGGGGCGCAGCGCCGGAACGGGCTGGGTCGGCGGGACGGGGTACGGCTGGGTGCCGTAGGGCTGCGCCGGGTACGGCTGGACCGGCTGCTGCGGGGCGTACGGCGCCTGGCCGGCGTAGGGCCGGGCTCCGTACGGCGACCCGTCAGGTATCCCGCCGAGGGGCGCGCCGCCGGGGTACGCGCCGCCGGACGGTGGTCCGAACTGCCCGGGGTAATGCCCTGACATCTGCGCTCCTGAGCGGGTGAGGACGGCGGCCGGTCCGCGGTACGAACGACCCGCACACCGTACCGCCCGCCACCGGCCGGGCGGAGGGCGTTCCACCGCCGCGGGCCGCCCGCGGGAGCCGTCAACCGCCCGCGGAGCCGTCAGCCGCCCTCAAGAGCCGTCAGCCGTCCGCCGGCGACCGGCCGCCCGCCGGGCGGGTGCCGGTGGCGAGGGCGTCGGTGAGGGCCTGGGTGAGCGTGCGGGCCAGGGCGGCGGCCTGCTGGAGGGTGGTGTCGAAGGTGTCGAGGCGGGCGAAGTCGGCACCGAGGGCGCGCTGTTCGGTGAGCGGGAGGCGCGGGAGCTCGACCCGGCGGATGTCCAGGCGGGCGGTGGTGGAGGCGTGGCTGGCGGCCCGGCGGGTGGAGGCGGTGGAGCGGAACTGGCCGGCCAGGAAGTCGGGGTCGAGCGCGGCCGGGTCGGGGCGCAGCAGGTGCAGCTGGCGGCCGAGTGCCGCGCCCGTGAGCGGACTGCCGGGCCGGACGACCCGGGCCACGCCGCCGCCGAGCGCGGGGACGAGGACGTCACCGGGGCGGATCCGGACGTCGCCGGCGGACGCACCGGCCGCACCCGCCGGGTCGAGGACGGCGCTGGGCGCGTGGCCGGCGACGAGGTCCTGGTCCGTCAGCACGGGGGTGCCGGCGGGGTCCGCGCCCGCCGGGCGGGTCGGCACGCCCGATCCGGACGAGTGCACCTCCAGCGCTCCGTTGCGGACCAGCTCGCCCACCGTGACCACCGGCGCACCCGGCACACCTGCCGACCCACCCGGCGCCCCCGCAGCCCCCGGTTCCGGCAGCAGCGAGGCCGGCCCGGCCAGACCGGCCAGCAGCTCGGTCAGCCGGCCGCTCAGGTGGGCGATTTCGGCGGCCCCGCCGACCGGCGAGGCGGGCGGCACGTGGCGGGCCGGCGAGAGGTCGGTCTCGTCGTCGAGCAGGTCGATGGCGGCCATCGTCCGGTGGACGCCCGGCCGGTCCGCCGGCAGCGGCAGACCTTCGCGGGCCGCCAGGTCGAAGGCGCGCCAGGTGTCCAGGACGGTCCGGCGCAGCTGCGCCCAGTCGACCTTGTCGCGCCCGCCCTCCCCCGTGTCGGCGGCCGGGAAGGGCGAGGACGGCGAGGCGGACGAGGCCGCGGCGAACGACGCCGGGGACGCGTCCAGCAGCAGCACCTGCCGGAAGTCGTCGCCGGGCCGCGGCGCGCGCAGCACCCACAGGTGGAGCGGCACCCCGTACGGCGGGGCGGCGCCGGCCGGCAGGGCGACCACGGCGCGCAGGGCCCCGGAGCGCAGCAGCTCGGCGCGGCCCCGGCGCCCCGCCCGGCGGCCGGCGACGGTCGGTGGCAGCAGCAGCGCGGTGAGGCCGCCGGGGCGGGTGCGGGCGAGGCAGTGCAGCAGCCAGGCGAGTTCGGACTCGCCGCGCGGCGGGACGAGGCCGCCCGGCCAGCGCGTGTCGAACTGCAGCTCGTCGTGGCCCCAGTCCCGCTCGTTGTACGGCGGCTGGCAGAGCACGGCGTCGAAGGTGTCGCCGGGGTAGCCGTCGGCCCGTAGGGCGTCGCCGGCGCGGACCTCGACCGGGAGCGGCCCGGGGTCGCCGGCGGGCGTGTGCAGGGCGAGCCGGAGCCCGGCGAGCGCTGCGGTCACCCCGTCCGCGTCCTGGCCGTAGCGGCCGGTGGTGGGCGGGAGGGCGAGCAGCACGGCGCCGAGTCCGGTGGCCGGGTCGAGCACCGTGGCGGGGACGCCGGCCACGGCGGCGAGCAGCTCGGCGGCCTCGGGCGGGGTGGGGCTGAGCTGGCGGCTGTTGGCCTCGGCGTACCGGGTGAGCAGCTGCTCGTACGCACCCGGGGCACCTGCGGCGTCGGCGGCGGCGAGCTCGGCGAGCAGGCGGGCCAGGTCGGTCTGGGTGGAGCCGAACAGGCCGGGGAGGCGGAGGGCGGCGGCGCCGTCGCCGAGGGTGCGGGCGGCGGTGTCGGCGAGTGCGCGGGGCAGGGCGGTGGCGAGCCGGGTGTCGGGTTCTCCGGCGAGTGCGGGCCAGCGGCCGGGGTCCCGGTGCAGCAGCAGGAGGACGGCGCCGGCCTGGACGAGCGGTGCGGCGGGGTGGCCGGCCGGGTCGCGGAGGGTCTCCAGCAGCTGCCAGACGCGTTCCAGCAGGGGCAGTTCGGCGATCTTCCCCTGCCCGCGGAGCCAGTCGGCCACCTCGTCGAGCGCGAAGGTCGGGCTGCTGTCGGTGCCGCCGACCGGGCGGGGGAAGTCGGCGTGGCGGCGCCGCCAGTTGCTGACGGCCGCGCGGCCGACGCCGGCCAGCCGGGCGATCTCGACGGCGGTCACCTCGGGACGGTCCGGCATGGGGGGGCTCCTTCGGCGGACGCGGGCCGGCACGGGAGGGCGGGACCGGACGGCGGGCGGGGTGTGACCACACAGCATAGCCAGCGCACCCATTCTCGAAGTTCACACGTGAACAGAGACGTTTTTCGATTGGCTGTTGACATCGTTCACAGCAGATGGTGTGATCCTCCTGTCGACAGCGCAACAGAGCGCCGCCGGCCCAGGACCCGAGAACAGGGGAGAGCCTCATGTCCGCCACCACCACCCGCCGCCGCACCGCCACCCTCCTGCTGGGCGCCGCCCTGATCACGCTCAGCGCGACGGCCTGCAACTCCACCGGCGGGCCCTCCGTCGCCACCGAGCCCAAGCAGTCCGCCGCCGCGACCACCGCCCCGGGCGGCGCCACGGGCGCCACCGGCGCGGCCTCCGGCGCCGCCAAGCCCGCGGAGTCCAAGCCGGCCGACGCGCCGAAGGCCGCGGCCAAGCTGGGCGACACCATCGCGCTCAAGGGCATGGAGAAGAGCAACACCGCCGACGTCACCGCGGTGAAGCTGGTCGACCCGGCCGAGAGCGCCAACGAGTACTTCAAGCCGGCCGACGGCAAGCGCTGGGTCGCCGTGCAGTTCCAGATCAAGGCCACCGGCGCAGCGGCCTACGGCGAGGCCCCGCTGAACAGCGCCAAGGTGGTCGACACCCAGGGCCAGGCCTACGGCCCGACCGTGGCCGAGACCAAGGCCGGCCCGGACTTCCAGACCCCCACCAACATCGCCCCCGGCGAGTCCGGCAAGGGCTTCATCACCTTCGAGGTCCCGGCCGACGCCAAGATCGACAAGGTCCAGTTCGCCCTGGACAACGGGTTCGCCAACCAGGTCGGCCAGTGGAAGATCGGCTGACAGCCCGGTTCACGGCTCGCCGGCCGCACCCGCAGGCGCGGGGCGTCGGCCGAGCAGGACACCGGACACACAGGCCGCACGCCGCAAGCTGCAGGCCGCCGGACACCGGACCCATCGGCCACCGCCCCACAGAACGCCGCCCCGCGGAACGCCGGACATGCAGAACGCCGGACATGCAGAACAGCGGTCCCAGGCGCCACCGCCCGAGACCGTCGCTTCGCCGGAGGCCGCTCCCGGCCCGCCTGCTACTTCTTCGACCCCGCCAGGTCGTCGAACATCGCGGACAGGAACTCCCGGCACCAGCCGAGCAGTTCACGCCCGACCAGCGGCTTGCCGCCGATCCGGCCGGTGGACGGCCGCGGCACCAGCAGCTGCTGGGTGGCCGCCCTCACCTGGCTGCGCGGGTAGAGCCGGTTCAGCCGCAGCTGCTGCGACTCGCGCAGCTCGACCGGCCCGAACCGGACGTTGGCCCCCTGCAGCGTGATGTCCGCGATCCCGCAGCGCCGCGCGTACAGCCGCAGCGCGGCCACCAGCAGCAGGTTCTCCACCGGCTCGGGCAGCTTGCCGTACCGGTCGACCAGTTCGTCGCGGACCTGCTTGATGTCGTCCTCGGAGTTGACGGCCGCGATCGAGCGGTAGGCCTGGAGCCGCAGCCGCTCGCCCGGCGCGTAGTCGTGCGGCACGTGGGCGTCCACCGGCAGCTCGATCTTGACCTCCAGCGGCTCCTCCTCCGGCTCGCCGCCACCGCTCGCCAGCGACTCACGGAACTCGGCCACCGCCTCGCCGACCATCCGCATGTAGAGGTCGAAGCCGACGCCCGCGATGTGCCCGGACTGCTCGCCGCCGAGCAGGTTGCCGGCCCCGCGGATCTCCAGGTCCTTCATCGCCACGTACATGCCGGCACCCATCTCGGTGTGCTGGGCGATGGTGGCCAGGCGCTCGTGGGCCGTCTCGGTCAGCGGCCTCTCCGGCGGGTACAGCATGTACGCGTACCCGCGCTCGCGGCCACGGCCGACCCGGCCGCGCAGCTGGTGCAGCTGGGAGAGGCCGAAGGTGTCACCGCGTTCCACGATCAGGGTGTTGGCGTTGGAGATGTCGATGCCGGACTCCACGATCGTGGTGGAGACCAGGACGTCGAACTCCTTCTCCCAGAAGTCGACGACCACCTTCTCCAGCTGGGTCTCCCCCATCTGCCCGTGCGCGGTGGCGATCCGCGCCTCGGGGACGAGGTCCTTCAGCCGGGCCGCCGCCTTGTCGATCGACTCGACCCGGTTGTGGATGTAGAACACCTGGCCCTCGCGCAGGAGTTCACGCCGGATCGCGGCCGAGATCTGCTTCTCGTCGTACGGGCCGACGAAGGTCAGCACCGGGTGCCGCTCCTCCGGCGGGGTGGTGATGGTGGACATCTCGCGGATGCCGGTGACCGCCATCTCCAGGGTGCGCGGGATCGGCGTCGCGGACATGGTCAGCACGTCCACGTTGGCCCGCAGCTTCTTCAGCTGCTCCTTGTGCTCGACGCCGAAGCGCTGCTCCTCGTCCACGATGACCAGGCCGAGGTCCTTGAACCGGGTCTCGGAGGAGAACAGCCGGTGGGTGCCGATGACGACGTCCACCGAGCCCTCGAAGAGCCCCTCCAGCACGGCCTTCGCCTCGCTGTCGGTCTGGAAGCGGGAGAGCGCCTTCACCGTCACCGGGAAGTTGGCGTACCGCTCGGCGAAGGTGGAGAAGTGCTGCTGCACCAGCAGCGTGGTCGGCACCAGCACCGCCACCTGCTTGCCGTCCTGCACCGCCTTGAAGGCGGCCCGGACCGCGATCTCGGTCTTGCCGTAGCCGACGTCGCCGCAGATCAGCCGGTCCATCGGGACGGACTTCTCCATGTCCGACTTGACCTCGGCGATGGTGGTCAGCTGGTCGGGCGTCTCCGCGTACGGGAAGGCGTCCTCCAGCTCGCGCTGCCACGGGGTGTCCGGGCCGAAGGTGTGGCCGGGGGCGGCCATCCGGGCCGAGTACAGCTTGATCAGGTCGGCGGCGATCTCCTTGACCGCCTTCTTGGCCCGCTGCTTGGTCTTCGCCCAGTCCGCGCCGCCGAGCCGGTGCAGCGTCGGGGCCTCGCCGCCGACGTACTTGGTGACCTGGTCCAGCTGGTCGGTCGGCACGAACAGCCGGTCGCCGGGGTGGCCGCGCTTGGCGGGGGCGTACTCCAGCACCAGGTACTCGCGGGTGGCGCCCTGCACGGTGCGCTGCACCATCTCCACGTACCGGCCGACGCCGTGCGCCTCGTGCACCACGTAGTCGCCGGCCACCAGCGCCAGCGGGTCGATCGCGTTGCGGCGCCGGGACGGCATCCGGCGCATGTCCTTGGTGGAGGACTTCTGGCCGGAGAGGTCGGTCTCGGTGATGACGGTCAGCTTGAGCGCCTCGTCGACGAAGCCGTGCTCGATCGAGCCGCAGGAGACGTACACGACGTCCCGGGTCGGCGCCTCGGCGAGGTCGGCGACCAGCCGGGCCGGGATGCCCTCGTTGCCGAGCACCTCCGCCAGCCGCGAGGCCGGTCCGTGGCCCTCCGTCACCATGACGACCCGCCAGTCGGCGGCCAGCCGCTCCTTGGCGTCGGCGATCGCCCGTGCGGTGTCGCCCCGGTAGGCCTCGACCGCGTGCATGCCCAGGGTCAGCGTGTTGACGTCGAACTCCAGCACCGTGCCCACCGAGGCGTCGCTGGTCGCGAACGGGCTGACCGACCACCACGGCAGCCCGATCTCGGCGGCGTGTTCCCGCACCTCGGCGAGCGAGCGCAGCGAGGCGGCGGAGACGTCGATCGCCTCCAGGTCGATCGGCCGGTCGCCGCCGGCCGCGGCCGCCACCCAGGAGGCGTGCAGGAACTCCTGGCTGGTGGCGACCAGGTCGGCGGCCCGGGTGCGGACCCGCTCCGGGTCGCAGACCACGGCGACCGAGCCGAGCGGCAGGACGTCCAGCAGCAGCTCCATGTCGTCCACCAGGACGGGCGCCAGCGACTCCATGCCCTCGACCGCGATGCCCTCGGCGATCTTGTCGAGGATCTCGGCCAGCCCCGGGTGCTCGGCGGACAGCTCGGCGGCCCGCGCCTTCACCTCGTCGGTCAGCAGCAGTTCGCGGCAGGGCGGCGCCCAGAGGCCGTGCTCGGCGATCTCCAGCGAGCGCTGGTCGGCGACCTTGAAGTACCGGATCTCCTCGACGTCGTCGCCCCAGAACTCCACCCGCAGCGGGTGCTCCTCGGTCGGCGGGAAGACGTCCAGGATGCCGCCGCGGACGGCGAACTCGCCGCGCTTCTCCACCAGTTCGACCCGGGCGTAGGCGGCCGCGGCGAGCCGGCGGGCCACCTCCCCCAGGTCGTGCGACTCACCGCGCTGAACGGCCACCGGCTCCAGCTCGGCCAGCCCCTTGACCTGCGGCTGCAGCACCGAGCGGACCGGCGCCACGATCACCTGCACCGGCCCGGCCACGGCGTCTCCGCCGGCCTCCGGCTGGGAGGTGCCCCCGAGCCGCGGGTGCACGATCCGGCGCAGCACGGCCAGCCGGCGGCCGACCGTGTCCGAGCGCGGCGAGAGCCGCTCGTGCGGCAGCGTCTCCCAGGCCGGGTACTCGGCGACCGCGTCGGGCGGCAGCAGCGACCGGAGCGAGGCGGCGAGGTCCTCGGCCTCCCGTCCGGTCGCGGTGACGGCCAGCACCGGGCGGCCGCGCTCCCCCGCCGACTGCCCGGCCAGGGCGCGGGCCAGTGCGGCGATGGCGAACGGCCTGGCGGCGGGCGGGCCGACCAGGTCCAGGTGGTGGCGGCCACCGGCCGCGGCACCGGGGGCGGTCGCGGCCTCGATCGCCTCGGCGAGCGCCGCGTCCCGCGCGACGACATCGAGCAGTCCGGTCAGGCTCATCTGGAGTCTCTTCTTCGTCCCGTGGCTGGTGCTGTCCCGGGGCGGCGAAGGCCCGCCGGGGCAACGCGAACGGCCCGGCACGCCGAGCGGCCGGGGGTCTCCAGCCTACGCCGCGGCACCGACACGCACGCGGCGCACGGCCGGGGCGCGCACGGGACGGCCCGGAGCCGGCCCCACGACGACGTCCGGACGCGGACGAAGCACCGGCCGCCGGCCGCGGCTACGGCTCGGTGATCCGCCACGAACTGGACATACTCCTGTCACTGCCCGTCCATGGAGATCGCGCAGCATGGTGTGCGTGCCCGCCGCACCCAACCGTGGGGGATGGCTGCGGAGGACACGGTCGCACACCCGATGGGGGTCGGGGGTGCGAGGCCGGGCGACCCTGGGTGGGGGCGCCCGCCCAAGCGCCGGGAACCGTGGCGCCCTTTCCTGGAGGGCGCCACGGGTCTCGGCCTCCTCCGTTTCCGGTGCGCTCCCGTTTCGCGCATCCGCGCACACGGCCGGTCGCCGCTCCATACCCTGGTGTGAAGACCGTGTGGGAACGCCCGGAGGGGCCAGGGGGCGTCGCGATGAAGGGGGTTCTTCGTCATGCGCGTTGTCATCGCCGGCCAGGGCTACGCGGGGCTGCCCCTGGCGGTCCGGGCGGCCGAGGTGGGGCACCAGGTGATCGGCTACGACGTGGACGAGCGCCGGATCAAGCGGCTGGCGGTCGGCGAGTCCTACGTCGAGGACGTCCCGGCCGAGCGGCTGCGGCCGCTGCTGGAGAACGGCTCGTACCTGCCGTCGGCCGAGCCGGGCGACGTGGCGGACTTCGACCTCGCGGTGATCACCGTGCCGGCCCCGCTGCGCGACGGCGTGCCCGACCTCTCGTGCATCGAGGCCTCGGCCCGGCTGCTCGCCCAGCACCTGCGGGCCGGGGCGACCGTCGTGCTGGAGTCCACCACCTACCCGGGCACCACCGAGGAGCTGCTGGCGCCCCTGCTCGAGGAGGGATCCGGGCTCACCGCGGGCCGGGACTTCCACCTCGGCTACAGCCCCGAGCGGATCGACCCGGGCAACCCGGACTGGCGGCTGGAGAACACGCCCAAACTGGTCTCCGGCATCGACCCGGCGGCGCTGGCGGCGGTGGACGGCTTCTACCGGCAGCTGGTGGAGCGGACCGTGCCGGTCTCCTCCTGCAAGGAGGCCGAACTGGCCGAGCTGCTGGAGAACGCCTTCCGGCACGTGAACATCGCCCTGGTCAACGAGCTGGCCATGTTCGCCCACGACCTCGGCATCGACGTCTGGGAGGCGATCGACGCCGCCTCCACCAAGCCGTTCGGCTTCCTGCGCTTCGACCCGGGCCCCGGTGTCGGCGGGCACTGCCTGCCGGTCGACCCCTCCTACCTGCCCTGGCGGGTGGAGCGGGCGCTCGGCCGGTCGTTCCGCTCGGTCGGGCTGGCCAACGACGTGAACGGGCAGATGCCCGACTACGTGGTGAGCCGGCTCGGCGCGGCGCTCAACGACCGGCGCCGCCCGGTGAAGGGTTCCCGGGTGCTGCTGCTCGGGCTCGCGTACAAGAGGAACACCGGCGACGCCAGAGAGACCCCGGCGGCCCGGATCGCCGGGCTGCTGACGCGGATGGGTGCCGAGGTCCGGGCCGCCGACCCGCACGTGGTGGTCGGGGTGCACGCCCCGGAGCCGGTGATCCCCGGTCAGCGCGCGGCCGAGCAGGACCGGAACGGCGATCCGTTCGCCGCCGTCCGCCTCGTCGAGGCGACGCCGGAGGAGCTGGCGGCGGCGGACGCGGTGGTGCTGCTCGCCGACCACGACGACTTCGACTACGACGTGGTGACCGCGCACGCCCGGTACGTGCTGGACTGCCGGCGCCGGCTGGCCGGCGCGACGGTCGAGGTGCTCTGACGGTCAAGATGCTCTGACCGTCGAGGCGCTCTGCCGTCGAGCTGCTCTGCCGGTCAGGTGCTCTGCCGGTCGACGCACCCCGGGCGACGCGGTGCCGGGCGTCCGCACCCGCCCGGCACCGCACAGAGCTCCGCCCCGGCTACCAGCGGGAGAGGTTGACGTCGTACATCATCACCTCGTAGCCCTGGTGGCCGTTGAAGTCGTACTGCTCCCAGTTGAAGACGGTCCACGAGCCCAGGCCGCCCCCGAGATAGGTGATGACCCGGTTGTTGCCGGCGTCGATCCGGTCGACGTTGTAGACGCGGACCGCCATCCAGCCGTCATTCGCGAAGCACAGCTGTCCGCTGTAGCCGTAGTTGTAGACCTTCGCGAAATCGGTGCGGTTTCCGCAGTCGACCCGGTTCACCGCGTTCGCCCCGGTGGCCGGCAGCAGTGCGGCCGCGGCGGCGGCGAGAACGGCGACCGCCCCGGCGCGACGGGCCAGGCCATTTCCGGTACGGCGCTCCTTGCGGGAACGCGCGGAGCGGGTCCGTGCAGGATGTGCGGGATTTGTGCGGCGAATCATGAAACCCCTCCATCAGCAGCGATTGCAACTCCAGAGATTTACATGGGGGCTCGTCGCCGAACAGTTGATTTCCGGCCAAGCCGCACTCCCCGTACAGGCTCCGGAACGCTCCGAAGCGGAATGCGCTAGGGTCCGAACAAGCTTGCCGCGCTTGAGGATCGGAGCAGAAGCTTGGTACGTCCACCACATTTCGGGCGATTCGCCGCCATCGCCCTGGCGAGCGTTTTATCGGCCTTTTCCGCGGGCTGTACCGGATCCTCCGGGAGTGGCCCGGCGGAATCCCCGCTGACCCCGCCCCCGGTCAATGCGCCGAAACCGCCGGAATCCGGGCGGGCCGGAATGACCGGACTGCCGCTCTCCGCTTATCAGGCCAATGACCAGGCGGCCGTGAAAGAGATTCAGGCGCGCAATATGCTGGTCGTCTCCTGCATGCGGAAGGCCGGCTACACCGCCTTCGACGGCGACGGCCTCCAGGCGGCCCAGGCCCCGGACAACGCCACGGCCCTGCCGGCCGGCGCGTGGGGCTACCTCGGGACGGCGGTCGCCGGCGTCCAGGGCTTCCACCCGCCGAAGCGGAACGCGCCGCGCCCGACCGGGCCCGCGGCCGGCTCCGGCGAGGCCTACGACAACACCCGGGTGGACTGCGACCGCCAGGCCGCGGAGCGGATCGGCACCCCGCCCGGGGCCGGGACGGACCTGGTCGGCCGGCTCTTCGACGAATCGATCGGCGCCGCCAGCCGCGACGCCAGGGTGACCGCGGCGACCGGCGCGTGGTCCGCCTGCATGACCGCCGCCGGCTTCCGGGCGGACGACCCGGCGGCGCTGCCGGAGCGGTTCCGCACCACCCCGGAGATCACCCCCACCGAGCTCGCCACGGCCCGCGCCGACGCGGACTGCACCGGCAGCAGCAACCTCGCCGGGATCTGGTTCGCCGTCCTGGCCGGCTACCAGCAGCAGCAGATCGAGCGCAACGCACAGGCCCTGGCCGCCCGGCAGGAGGCGGTCAGGGCCCAGGACGCGAAGCTCGCCCGGCTGCTGGCGGGCGACGGCTCCTGAGCAGGGACCGCCGCCCGCCGGCCGTCAGCGCCCCTTGTAGCCGACCGTGTTCGGGGTCGCGTAGTCGCTCCCGTCGTCCACGATCACGATCTTCGGGATGATCCGGGTCTGCTCCTCCGAGCGCCCCTTCCCCTCGGCGGCCGCGGCCGCGTCGGAGGACGACGGCTGCGACGGCGGCGAGGACGGCCGCGGCGGCACCGCGGCCGGAACGGCGGGCGCCACCGGCCCGGAGCCGACCGCACCGGAGCCGACCGCACCGGGGGTGACCGGGCCCGGAGTGACCGTGCCGGGCGCCACCGGCCCGGGAGTGACCGCCGGCATCACCTCGGTGGCCGCCTCGGTCACCGCACCCGGCTGCCCCGCTCCCGCGGCGTCCTCCTTGCGCAGGTTCGCGGCCTCCTTGCGCAGGTTCGCGACCTCCTTGCGCAGGTCCGCCACCGCGATCTCACCGGTGTCCGCCTCCGGGTCCACCGGCGGCAGGTCCGCCGCCGGCACCGGGGCCGGGGCGTCCTCGACGGGCTCGATCGCGCCCACCGCCGCACCGGTCAGCGAGGCGAGGGTCCCCTTGATGTGGTCCAGGTGCTGCTGCACCGTCTCCTGCCGGGCCGCGAACTCGCGCTGCTCCCGCTCGCTGGCCGCGTTGATCCGCTCGGCCTCGCGGCGCGCCTGCTCGATCAGCTGGTCCGCCCGCGCCTGCGCCTCGGCGTCCGACTGCTTGATCTGCCCGAGCACGGTCTCCCGGTGCTGCTCGGCCTCCTTGAGCCGGCGTTCGGCGGTCGCCGAGATCTCGTGGTCCTCGGCGTCGGCCTTGGCCTCGGCCCGGGCGAAGTTCTCGTCGGCCTTGCGGCGCAGCTCGGCGAGCTTGGCCTCGGCCTGCTCGGAGGCCTCGGCGGCCGCGACCCGCACCTTGGCGGCGTGCGCGGTCGCGGTGTCCCGCAGGGTCCGGATCTCGCGGTCGGCCTCGGCCCGGACCGTCTCGGCCTCGGACCTGGTCCGCTCGTCGGTGCGCCGGGCCGCCTGGTCGGCCTCGGAGCGGGTGGTGGCGGCGTACTCCTTGGCGGACCGGGCGAGGTCCTGGCCGCTCTCGTAGACCTCGTCGCGCAGGTCCTCGGCGAACCGCTCGGCGGCCTCGCGGACCGCCCGGGCCTCGTTCTCGGCCGTCCTGGCCAGGCCTGCGGCCTGCTCGCTGAGCACCTGGTAGTCGGGCTCCGGGGCGTCGGCGGCGGCCTGCCGGATGTCGGCCAGGCGGCGCTCCATCTCCCGGATCCCGGCGCCGAGGACGCTCAGCCGTTCCCACGCCTCGTCGCGTTGGGCGGTGAGTGCGGTCACTGCTCGGTCGACCTGCTCTGGCGCGTAACCACGCCTGGCAGCGGTGAAGCCGTACTGGGGGACGGCGTCGCTCATGGGCTCTTCCCCTCGGGTCGCGGGCTGCGGAGCCCATGATCGGACGGATCGGACGGATCGGGAACCGGATCGAGGACCGGGTCTGAATATCGACGAGGTCCTGATCGGAACGTGGCGAGGACCGGGCGAATCGACCGATCTTCTTGACCTATTTTGCGCAGATCGGGGCGAAACCCCAACGAGGCAGTGCCGCGGCGGCAGGCCGAAGGGGTCGTTCCGGACACCGGAACGACCCCTTCCACCTGCGCGGTTCGGTGACCGCCGGCTACAACAGGCCGTCCCAGAACTGCTCCAGCAGAACGGCCCACCAGGTGTCCGCCGACTGCAGGGCCGCCGGGTCGATCGCGGCGAGCTGGGCCTGGAAGTCGGTCGTCCAGCGACCGGCCTGATCCGGCGTCAGCCCGTACCGCAGCCGCCACATCCGGCCCAGCAGGGCCAGGGAGCGGACGAACTCCGGTACACCGCTGTTGACGAACCGCGGCGGCTCTCCGGTTCCTTCGAGATCCACCGCGACCACGTGCGCGGTGCCGTACTGCACACAGAGCTGCCGGCCGTAGTCGTTGCCGAGCACCAGGTAGCCGCCGAAGTCCGGCCCGCCGGCCAGGCCGCGCTCGGCGGCCAGCTCGGCGAGCGTGGGGATCGGACGGCCCTCCTGGGCCTGCGCCCAGAAGAACGGGCCGAAGTCGCGCGGCAGGCCGGCCCACATCAGGGTCTGCGCCACCGGCTCGGGGACGCCCTGCCGGGAGACGGCACGCTGCTCGAAGCGGAACACGTTCTGGCTGAAGGCCTGGCCGAGCTCCTGGGCGAGCTGCTGCGGGGCGATCGGCGGCAGCGGCGGGACCGTCCCGGGGGCGGGCAGCGGCACCCGGAACGGGCGGACCCGCTGGGCGCCGGAGGCCAGCTGGTGCAGCTCGTCCAGGTGGTCGAGCAGCTGGGCCATGCCGGCCTGCCGGGAGTGGTGGTCGCGGCCGTAGTCGGCGGTGTGGGTGAGCCTGACGTTCGGCCAGGAGGCGGCGATCATCCGGTTGCAGTAGCCGCCGGGGAGGTCGCAGGACTCCAGCTCGGTGTAGAGCTCCAGCACCTGCTCCGGCGGCACGTTCAGCCGGCGCAGGTCCTGGAGGATCTTCCACTCCGGGTGCGGCGTACCGGGCTCGCTGCGGTGCAGCAGCTTCTGCTCGGACCCGTCCGGGCCCCGGTAGCTGAGCGCGGCGAAGTAGCCCGGGCCGACCGCGGGCACCCCGGGCGGCACCGGGGCGCCCTGCGGCGGACCGGGGACGGGCGCCGGCGGGACGGCCGCCGCGGCCGGAGCCGGGGCGGCGGCGCCGGACACGGGCGCACCGGGGTAGCCGTAGCCGGCCGCGGGCGCGCCGGGGCCGGGGGCACCGGGCGGCGGCGGGACGGCCGGGCCTCCGGACGGCGGGGTGCCGGGGTCGAGCGGCGCACCGAGCAGCGCCGGGTCGATCGCTCCGGCCAGCTGGGTGCGCTCGTAGGCCACCCCGGCGGCGGGCGTGCCGCCGGCCGGAGCGGGCGCGGCCGGCGGCCCGGGCGGGGCGTGGCCGCCCCCCCGGCCCCCCCGCGGGGCGGGGGGGGGGGGGGGGGCCGGGGCCCGGCCGCCCCCGGCGGAAGAGGGGGGGGGAGGGGGATCGTGGTAC
>NZ_JBEYVJ010000025.1:0-45461 GCF_040643935.1 Kitasatospora sp. NPDC047058
CGGCCGTCAGACGGCCGGGGCCGTCGCCGTGGCGGTGGCCGCCGGGGCGTGGCTGGTGCAGGACGGCAGCACCGAGGGCGGCGGGCCGCCGCTGCCCCCGGAGTACACCGCGGGCGGGCCGGCCCCGGCGGCGACGGCCGCCGGACCGCCGTCACCGGCGCCCGCCACCCCGACACCGCCGCCCGCCCCGGTGCACGCGCCGCTGCCCGCCTCGGCGCCCACCCGGATCCGGATCCCGTCGATCAAGGTGGACGCCCCGGTGACGGGCCTCGGCCTGGACGCCACCGGCCACCTCGCCAGCCCGCCGATGGACCAGCGCAACCTGGCCGGCTGGTACCGGGACGGCGTCACCCCCGGGGAGCGGGGCAACGCGCTCGCCGTCGGGCACGCCGACAACCGCACCGGGCCGGCCGTCTTCTACCGGCTGGGCCTGCTGCGCCGCGGCGACACCGTCGAGGTGGTCCGCAAGGACCGGCGCACGGCGGTGTTCAGCATCGACGACGTGCGGGTGTTCGCCAAGAAGGACTTCCCGGACACGCTGGTGTATGGCGACACCGACCGGGCGGAGCTGCGGGTGATCACCTGCGGCGGGAAGTTCGACCAGCGGACCGGGTACGAGTCCAACACGGTGGTGTTCGCCCATCTCTCCTCCGTCCGCTGAGCCGGTCTCCCCTCCGTCCGCCGGGCCGGCCCGCCCCCGCCCGCCGTGTCCCGTCCGCCCTGCCCCTTCTGGCGGGGCGTTGCGGCCCGTCAGTACGACCTGGGCAGGCCGAGGGTGTGCTGGGCGACGTAGTTGAGCACCATCTCCCGGCTGACCGGCGCCACCCGGCCGACCCGGGTGGCGGCCAGCAGGGCGGCCAGGCCGTACTCCTGGGTGAGGCCGTTGCCGCCGAGGGTCTGCACGGCCTGGTCGACCGTTCGGGCGGCCGCCTCGCCGGCCGCGTACTTGGCCATGTTGGCGGCCTCGCCGGCCGCGAGGTCGTCGCCCGCGTCGTAGAGCAGTCCGGCCTTCTGGGTCATCAGCCGGGCGAGTTCGATCTCCACCGCGCACTGGGCGAGCGGGTGGGCGAGGCCCTGGTGCGCGCCGATCGGGACCGACCAGACGGTACGCTCCTTCGCGTAGCCGACCGCCTTGCCGAGCGCCTGGCGGGCCAGGCCGAGCGAGAACGCGGCGGTCATGATCCGCTCGGGGTTGAGGCCGGCGAAGAGCTGCAGCAGCCCGGCGTTCTCGTCGCCGACCAGCGCCTCGGCGGGCAGCCGGACGTCGTCCAGGAAGACCTGGAACTGCTTCTCGGGGGCGACGAGTTCCATCGGGATCGGCCGGTACTCGAAGCCCGGGGTGTCGCGCGGGACGACGAACAGGGCGGGCCTGAGCTTCCCGGTGCGGGCGTCTTCGGTGCGGGCGACGAACAGCACGGCGTCGCAGTGGTCGATGCCGGAGACGAACACCTTGCGGCCGGTGAGCAGCCAGTCGTCGCCGTCCCGGCGCGCGATGGTGGAGATGCGGTGGGAGTTGGAGCCGGCGTCGGGTTCGGTGATGCCGAAGGCCATCCTCCGGGTGCCGTCGGCGAGTCCGGGCAGCCACTGCCGCTTCTGCTCCCCGGTGCCGTAGCGGGCGATGACCGTGCCGCAGATCGCCGGCGAGACGATCAGCAGCAGCAACGGGCAGCCGGCGGTGCCGAGTTCCTCCAGCACGATGGCGAGGTCGGTGATGCCGCCGCCCCCGCCGCCGTACTCCACGGGCAGGTTGACGCCGAGGTAGCCGGCCTTGCCCGCCTCGGCCCAGAGTTCCTCGGGGGCCTCGCCGGCCCGGGCCTTGGCCAGGTGGTACGCGGAGCCGTAGCGCTGGCCGAGGCCGGTCACGGCGTCGCGCAGGGCCTGACGTTCGGGGGTCTCGATCAGCGGACTGCCGGGGGTGGTGGTGCGCGGTGCGGACATGCGGTGGTCCTTTCCGGGCGGGGCGTCGGCTTGGCGGGGGTGCCGGCTTGGCGGGGCGTCGCTTGCTTCGGGGGCGCCGGCGGCCGGGGCGGGTTGCGGTACGCCGGCCGGTGGCGCCCCGGTCACGGCGTGGGCTGGACGACGGCCAGCAGGGTGCCGAGTTCCACCTGCTGGCCAGGGGCGGCACGGAGTTCGGCGAGCACGCCGTCGGCCGGGGCGGCGACGCGGTGCTCCATCTTCATCGCCTCCAGCCAGAGCAGCGGCTGCCCGGCGGTGACGGTGTCGCCGACGGCGGCGGCGGTGCGGACGACGGTGCCGGGCATCGGGGCCAGCAGGGCGCCGGGGTCGGTGTGGGCGGCGGGGTCGGGGAAGCGGTCCAGCGCGGTGAGCACGGTGGCCCCGGCCGGGGTGTCGACGTACACCCGGTCGCCGTGGCGGGCCAGGTCGAAGGTGTGCCGGACCGGCCCGGTCCGCAGCACGACGTGCTCGGGCGTGGAGGAGACCAGGGCCGTCCCGGGGTGGTCCTCGGCCTGCAGCCCGTCCCGGGTGAGCCGGTAACGGACCTCGAACTCGGTTCCGTCGTCGGCTCGGTAGCGCTTGGACTGCGGCTGGGAGGGGAGGTTGCGCCAGCCGGACGGCAGGGCGCCCCGGCGACCGGCCGCGTCGGCCAGGGCAGCGGCCAGCGCGGCGAGGGCGGCGGCCCGCTCGTCCGGGGCGGTCAGTGCGGCGGCGTGCTCGGCGAGGAAGCCGGTGTGCAGCTGCCCGGCCAGGAAGGCCGGGTGGCGCAGTGCCCGGACCAGCAACTCCCGGTTGGTGGCGGGTCCGTGGATCCGGGCCCGGGCGAGTGCGTCCGCCAGCTTCCGGGCGGCGGCGGGCCGGGTCGGCGCCCAGGCGACCACCTTCGCCAGCATGGCGTCGTAGTGCACGGTGACCTCGTCACCGTTGCCGGTCCCGGCGTCCAGGCGCAGGCCCCGGCCGGCGAACTCGCTGTGCGGCGAGCGGAGTTCGAGCCGGTGGACCATGCCGGTGGACGGCCGCCAGTCGTGGGCCGGGTCCTCGGCGTAGAGCCGGGCCTCGACCGCGCAGCCCTCCGGCTCCGGCGGGGCCGGGGGCAGCGCCTCCCCCTCGGCGACGGCGAGTTGGAGGGCGACCAGGTCCAGCCCGGTGACCGCCTCGGTCACCGGATGCTCCACCTGCAGGCGGGTGTTCATCTCCAGGAAGTAGAACCGGCCGTCCTCGGCCAGCAGGAACTCGGCCGTCCCCGCGCCGGTGTAGCCGATCGCCTGCGCGGCCGCGACCGCGGCGGCGTGCAGCCGGGCGCGCAGCTCCGGGCCGAGCCCCGGCGCCGGGGCCTCCTCGATCACCTTCTGGTGCCGCCGCTGCAGCGAGCAGTCGCGGTCGCCGACCGCCCACACCGTGCCGTGGGCGTCGGCGAGGAGCTGGACCTCGACGTGCCGGCCGGTGGGCAGGTAGCGCTCGCAGAACACCTCGTCGGAGCCGAAGTTCTTCGCCGCCTCGGTGCGGGCGGCGGCCAGCTCGCCCGCCAGGTCGGCCAGCCGGTGCACCACCCGCATGCCGCGTCCGCCGCCGCCGGCCGCCGCCTTGACCAGCAGCGGCAGGTCGGCCTCGACGGGGTCGGTGACGGCGGCCAGCACCGGGACGCCGGCGGCGGCCATCAGGCGCTTGGCGGCGGTCTTGGACCCCATCGCGGCGATGGCCTCCGGGGGCGGGCCGATCCAGGTCAGGCCGGCGTCCAGGACGGCCCGGGCGAACCCGGCGTCCTCGGAGAGGAAGCCGTAGCCCGGGTGGACGGCGTCGGCGCCGGCGGCGAGCGCGGCGGCGATGACGAGGTCGCCGCGCAGGTAGGTGTCGGCGGGCGCCGCGCCGGGCAGCCGGACGGCGACGTCGGCCTCGCGGGTGTGCGGTGCGCCGGCGTCCGGGTCGGAGTGGACGGCGGCGGTGGCGATGCCCAGGCTCCGGCAGGTGCGGAAGACCCGGCGGGCGATCTCACCCCGGTTGGCGACCAGCAGGTTGGTGATCACTTCGGTCCCTCTCACATTCGGAAGACGCCGTAGCCGCGCGCGCCCTCGACCGGCGCGTTGTGGATCGCGGAGAGGCAGAGGCCGAGCACGGTCCGGGTGTCGCGCGGGTCGATCACGCCGTCGTCGTAGAGCCGGCCGGACAGGAAGACCGGCAGCGACTCCGCCTCGATCTGCTGCTCGACCATCGCCCGGATCGCGGCGTCCGCGTCCTCGTCGTAGGGCTGCCCCTTCGCGGCGGCCGACTGCCGGGCCACGATGGAGAGCACGCCGGCCAGTTGCTGCGGCCCCATCACCGCCGACTTGGCGCTCGGCCAGGCGAACAGGAACCGCGGGTCGTACGCCCGCCCGCACATGCCGTAGTGGCCGGCCCCGTACGAGGCGCCCATCAGCACCGACAGGTGCGGGACGCGCGAGTTGGCCACGGCGTTGATCATCATCGCGCCGTGCTTGATGATGCCGCCCTGCTCGTAGTCCCGGCCGACCATGTAGCCGGTGGTGTTGTGCAGGAACAGCAGCGGGATGTCCCGCTGGTTGGCCAGCTGGATGAACTGGGCGGCCTTCTGGGACTCCTGGCTGAACAGCACGCCCTGCGCGTTGGCGAGGACGCCGACCGGGTACCCGTGCAACCGGGCCCAGCCGGTGGCGAGGCTGGCGCCGTAGCGCGGCTTGAACTCGTCGAAGTCCGAGCCGTCCACGATCCGGGCGATCACCTCGCGCGGGTCGAACGGCACCTTGAGGTCGCCGGGGACGATGCCGAGCAGCTCGTCCTCGTCGTACTTCGGCGGCTCGGCGTGCGCATCGGGGCCGGGGCCGGGCTTGCGGTGGTTCAGCCGGGCGACGATCCGCCGGGCCAGCCGCAGCGCGTCCGGCTCGTCCACGGCGAAGTGGTCGGCCAGGCCGGAGGTGCGGGCGTGCATCTCGGCGCCGCCCAGCGACTCGTCGTCGGACTCCTCCCCGGTGGCCATCTTCACCAGCGGCGGCCCGCCGAGGAAGACCTTCGCGCGCTCCTTCACCATCACGGTGTGGTCGGACATCCCCGGCACGTACGCGCCGCCGGCGGTGGAGTTGCCGAACACCACGGCCACGGTTGGGATCCCGGCCGCGGAGAGCCGGGTGAGGTCGCGGAAGAGCGCCCCGCCGGGGATGAAGATCTCCTTCTGGCTGGGCAGGTCGGCGCCGCCGGACTCGACCAGGTTGACCAGCGGGAGGCGGTTGACGAGCGCGATCTCGTTGGCCCGCAGCGCCTTGCGCAGCGTCCACGGGTTGCTGGCGCCGCCGCGTACGGTCGGGTCGTTGGCGGTGATCACGCACTCGACGCCCTCGATCACGCCGATGCCGGTGACCAGCGCGGCGCCGACCGGGTGGTCGCTGCCCCAGGCGGCGAGCGGGGAGAGTTCGAGGAACGGCGAGTCCGGGTCGATCAGCAGCTCGATCCGCTCGCGGGGCAGCAGCTTGCCGCGGCCGCGGTGCCGTTCGACGTACTTGGGGCCGCCGCCGGCCAGCGCCTTGGCGTGCTCACCGGCCAGCTCCTCCAGCTTGCCGAGCATCGCGGCGCGGTACTCGGCGTAGTCGGCGCCCGCCGGGTCGAGGCGGGTGGGCAGGACGGTCACAGCAGCGCCTCCGGTATGTCGAGGTGGCGGGAGCGCAGCCACTCCCCCAGGGCCTTGGCCTGCGGATCGAACCGGTGCTGGGCGGCGACACCCTCGCCGAGCAGGCCGGTGATGGTGAAGTTGACCGCGCGCAGGTTGGGGAGCAGATGCCGGGTGACGGGCAACTCCGCCGTCTCGGGCAGCAGTTCGCGCAGCCGGTCGGCGGTGAGGGTGTGCGCGAGCCAGCGCCAGCCGGCCTCGTCGCGGGCCCAGACGCCGAGGTTGGCGTCGCCGCCCTTGTCACCGCTGCGGGCGCCGGCCACCAGGCCGAGCGGGGCACGCCGGGTCGGCCCCGCGGGCTCCGGCGGCTCGGGCAATCCCGGCTCGGGCAGTCCCGGCTCGGGCAGTCCCGGCTCGGGCGTTTCCGGTCCGGAGAGGCGCTGGCCGGCCCGGCCCTGCGGCTTCGGCGGCGGGACGGCGACCCGCCGGCCGTCCGGCAGGACGGCGGTGTGCTCGACCAGCCCGGCGTCGACGTACGCGGCGGTGAACACCCCGTACGGCGAGCCCGGTCCGGGCGGGGCGGTGAGATGGAACCCCGGGTAGCCGGCGAGCCCCAACTCGACGGCCGCCCGGCCGAGTTCCCGGCCGACCTTGGCCGGGTCGCGGTCCCGGGCGGTGAGCCGGAGCAGCGCCGAGGCGGCCTCCTCGTCGGCGGCGTCCGGGTGGTCGGTCCGGGCCAGCGTCCAGCGCAGTTCGGCCGGGCGGTGCTCCGGCGCCAGGGCCTCCTCGAACTGCCGCCGCACCAGGTCCGCCTTGGCCTCGATGTCCAGCCCGGTGAGCACGAAGACCACCTCGTTGCGGTGGCCGCCGAGCCGGTTCAGCCCGACCTTGAGGTCCGGCGGCGGCGCCTCGCCGCGCACGCCGTCGATCCGGACCCGGTCCGGCCCCTCCCGGGTCAGCCGGACGGTGTCCAGCCGGGCCGTGACGTCCGGGCCGAGGTAGCGCGGACCGCCCGTCTCGTAAAGGAGTTGGGCGGTGACGGTGCCGATGGTGACGGCGCCGCCGGTGCCCGGGTGCTTGGTGATGACGCTGGAGCCGTCCGCGTGCAGCTCGGCCAGCGGGAAGCCCGGCCGCGTGACGTCGTGCTCCCGGAAGAACGCGTAGTTGCCGCCGGTCGCCTGCGCCCCGCACTCCAGCACGTGGCCGGCCACCACGGCGCCGGCCAGGGCGTCCGAGTCCGCCTCGCCCCAGCCGAAGTGGGCGATGGCGGGGCCGGCCACCAGGGCCGCGTCGGTCACCCGGCCGGTGACCACCACGTCCGCCCCCGCCCGCAGGCACTCGGCGATCCCGAACGCCCCGAGGTAGGCGTTGGCGGCCAGCAGGCCCTCCGGAAGGCCGAGTTCGGCCCGGCGCGGCAGCAGATCGTCCCCCTCGACGTGCGCCACGGCCGGCGCGAGCCCCTGCCGTTCCGCCAACTCCCGGACCGCCGCCGCCAGTCGGGCCGGGTTGAGCCCGCCCGCGTTGACCACGATCCGCACCCCGCGCTCCAGGGCCAGCCCGAGGCACTCCTCCAGCTGCCGCAGAAAGGTCTTCGCATAGCCGAGTGCCGGATCCCTGAGCCGGTCCCGCGCCAGGATCAGCATGGTCAGCTCGGCCAGGTAGTCCCCGGTCAGCACATCCAGCGGCCCGCCCGTGAGCATCTCCCGGACCGCCGAGAAGCGGTCCCCGTAGAACCCCGAGGCATTGCCGATCCGCAGCACCGAACGCACGCGTACCCTCCAACTACCCTGCCGGTTGGCGTCGCTGAGCAGCGTGGCACCGCCACGCAAAAGAAGCAAGCACGCCTGCTTGTTTTTGCCTCGGGGGCCTCGAAGCCGACCGGGACGGCCACTGTGACCGGCCAGGCTTGTTGGCCACGGGACTCGCTGCTTGGGAGCAATGCTGGAGACCTGTGGATCGGTTCTTGTGACTCAGCACGCTAACTGTCGTGTCAGCACGACATCTGTCGTCCAGGGCGAGCATCGATCTCGCGAGCGATTGAGCCGGGACAGGTTAGTTGGAACTTGGTCACGGTTCTTGGAACCGGAGCGCCCCAGCACTGGAATCGCTCTTGGGCCAGCCAGTACCCCAGCTGTAGTTCGTGAGGCGCGTGTGGCTGGAGGGATGAACTGCGTGGATCATTCCCAGCAGTGGTCGGCGTAGGTCCGGTTGTCCCACTCCGGGTGCTCTGTGGTGTAGGTGCCCCAACCCATGCGCCGGTAGTACAACGTCATCGCGTCGAAGTGGCTCGCAGCCTCGACGGTCCACACGAGCCGGGCGCGTTCGGACAAGAGCGCACGAGCCCCGTCTCCGCGCGGTCCGGCCAGGCAGAACGTCTTTCCCTCGTCGCCTTCGTCCCAAAGCTCGTGAAGCACTGGGTCAGGATAGATCCCAAGCGGCACGGGGTGGCCACAACGGCTGAACCGCCGTCGCCGCACCAGCTGCCCTGCGAACGCCCTCGTTCGGTTCCATGTCTCTCAGGAGAGCGGCCACGGGCGCCGCGAGCCCGGATGGTTCGGAACTGGTTCCCACATGAACGGCAATCCACCGCAGGTTGCAAGACCGATGGCCAGACGGTTCCAAACAAGACGCGCCCCACAAGGTCAAAACGGCCAGGTCACGACACCGTGCTGGTTCCAACTATCGTGTCCCGGCTCAGCGATTGAGCCCTGACCCGGTGGTTGGAAACGCTCGTGGTCTTCGCCGGAGCCCGTAATCCCCCAGGTGCTGGCTGCAAGAGCCGCTAGGTTGGTGTGCGTGGAGACGCGGGGGCAGAGGTATCGATATGTAGGTCCGGCGGAGCTGAAGGCGCTCGCCCGGACGGGCAGTGAGGGTCGGAGTATCCGTTCGTCGGCGGACTTCGGCGAGTGGGTCTCTGCGCTGACCCTGGATGAGTTGGCCGAGCCGATCACGTTCGTCGTCGACAGCGGTGGGGTGCTGCGCCTCGCCCCGCGCCGCAGCGAGCACGTGGTGTGTGCTGGAGGCGGAGAAGTGCTGAGCGCTGGCGAGATGAGCTTCCGTGAGGAGTCCGGGCGGTGGGTGGTCGAGGAGGTCAGCAACCAGTCGACCGGCTACTGCCCGGACGTCAGCTCATGGCCGGCCGTGGCCGAAGCCCTGGACCAGATCGGAATCCATCACCCGTCCGGGTTCACGCACGAGCTGGTCTTCCGCCGCTGCCGCTCCTGCCGGGAGCTCAACATCGTGCGGGACGAGGACTTCGTCTGCGTCTTCTGCGGCGAGGATCTGCCGCGGGAGTGGAACGCCGGGGAGCCCGGGTGACCGGTCAAACAGCGAAGATCGCCTCGCGGTGCGAGTGCGGCAGCATGGCGAGGCGACAGGTGAACCAGTTCATCCTTCACGAAGAGTTGTGGTGGGACTCGGAGTTCTCGTGCGACGCCTGCGGCACCTACATGTGCGAACACACCGGCCCGGGACGGGCACCTGATGATGTCCGGGAGGCCCTACTCTCAGCGCACGGACCCGTCAGACTGCAGTTGGCCGGTCCGATTCCCAGTCTCGTCCCAGCTTTGAAGGTCGTTCGGGAGGTCTCCGCGGCCTCGTTGCCGCAGGCTCGCGAGCTGGTCGGGGAACTCTGCCGCGACGGCCTGGTGGGGACGTTGTCGGAAATGGAGTTCCTGAAGGCCCGGTTGCAACTGCGCGGGGTTCACGCCGACGTCGATCGGCAGATACCCCGGCGAGACTGACAAGGTTCCAACAAGCGTGTCCCGTCGTCCGGGAATCACCAGCTCACGCTTACTCACTGGTGCCAACTACCGTTTCCAGGAAACAAGGCTGAAGGTTGATCGACCGAGGCCTGAACAGCCCAGGCTGTCACGGGCCGGGGTCACATCTTGTGCACCTCGACCGAGAAGCCGCGGGCGAGGACACCGTTGAGGTGTTCCGCATGGGCGCCAAGCCACTGCTCTGTCGGGACGCCGGGGGCGCTGACCCCAAGGAGTACGTAGTCGTCGGCGTCAGCGGTGCTCTGGCCGCAGACGCAGCACAGGAGGCGCTCGAACATGGTGTCTGCGGGGCTCGCGACGTTGGGCATGAGCGGCAGGGTAACGAACGTAGGCCCTTCGCTCTGGGGGAATATCGCGCCGACTGTCGGGTTCGGGACCCGTCGTCCACCCACGGCCCCAGCAGAAGCGCGACCTCCCCTGGCCTCTAGGCTGCTCAGGTGTCGTGCCACTGGGCGGCTTCGAGCTCAGGGGCGACCGCCGTGTGCTGCAGGCCGCCCTGCCGGCCCCGATTCCCGGGCAGCGGAAGGGCGGCCTGTTCCTGGTCAGTCCCGGCGGGCGCCTTGGATGATCCGGCCGATGACGGCTGCGGCCTGTTCCGGGTGTCCTCCCAGCCACTTGCCGAGGTGTTCCTGGACAGCCTGTTCGACGCAGACGCGCACGGCTGCGTTACCCAGCCGGCCGCGCGTGGAGCCCTCGAACTCGGGATGGTCCAGCTTCACTGACACGACAGCTGTCAGACCTTCACTGATCCGATCGGCGTCAAGATCGGGATCGGTCGCAGTCAGCAGCCGCTGCTCACGTGCGTATGCGGTGACTGCGGCCGCCACTCCGTCGCGGAAGCCGCGCTCGTGCGTGCCGCCGTCAGTGGGCCGGCTGTTGGCGAAGCTCCGGACCCGCTCGACACGGGAGGCACGCCAACGCAGGGCTACCTCCACCGTCCCCGGCATCAGCGGTTCCTCCCGCTCGAAGCCGATGATGTGCGGATGAACGGGTTCTTCCTTCTGCTCGTCAAGGACGGCCACGAAGTCCCGCGCGCCGTCGGGGTACCGGAACCGCGCCGACCGAGCCGCGCCCGGTCGGCGCTGATCGGTCAGAGAGATCCCCAAGCCCCGGTTCAGCAAAGCCAGCTCCCGGAAACGCTCGGCCAGCCCGTCGAACGAGTACTCCGCGGTTCCGAAGATGTCAGCGTCGGGCCAGAAGGTGATGGTGGTCCCGCTGCTGGTCGACGTGCCTGCCTCGGTGAGCGGGGTGACGGCCACGCCGCGTGCGTACTCCTGAACCCAACGGGCTCCCCCACGCCGTACCTCGGCCGTCATCCGGCTCGACAGAGCATTGACGACGAAGGGTCCCACCCCGCAGAAGCCGAGCGTCACATCGTGGCGGCCGCCGGGCCCCGCCCCGGTCTGCATGCGGCTCAGCAGGGCTTCGAGGCCGGAGATGCCTGTGTCCCCCACTTCGTCGATGCGGACGCCCCGCCCATCGTCGGCGACACACACGCCGCTGTCGGATGTGAGAGTGATGTCGACGCAGCTGGCGTTGCCGGCCAGGACCTCGTTCACAGCCCGGTCGGCGATCTCGAACACCAAGTGGCGCAGGCCGCGTTCACCGGTCGAGCCGATGTACATCCCGGGCCGCTTCCGGATAGCTTCCCACCCCTCCAGCACCTGGATCTGGCTGGCGTCGTACTTGCTGGCTTCCTCGCTCATGATGTCCCCTCCAATGCTGTCCAGCAGAACTCCTCAGCCTAGGCGAATCCCTGGAAAACACCAGGTCAGGCCATATTTTGCGGAGTGCGTAGACGGGCGGGTGAGAGCCTGTCTGAAGACGGTCGATCCCGAGGTCGCAAACTGGTGCCGGATCGCTGCCACGGGCCCGGCGAAGCCGCGTACGACACCGTTGTTGGCGGCCCCGGGGTCCCCAATTTCATCAATTTTGCGTGTCATCCCGGGATTCCATATCTGTCGGCATCGCCGCCGCACTGATCGGGTCTCTGGCCAGGCACCTCTACGAGGCCGGACAGGGCCGGCCAGAACGGGCAGTCACATGAAGCCGGGCAGCACCCGGATCGCTGTCGATCTCGCGGGTGAGATGCTCGGCATGTTGAAGCAGGAGGTCGCGCAGGGCCGCGTAGTGGGCCATCGGGTCTGGGCGAATGAGTTTGGCCCAGGTACTACTGCAGCGCTGGAGCCACGTATTGCGGATCAGACCTGGTTGAGCTGCTTCAACAGGTCGCGGCGCGAAGCGAGGCTCACCCTGGGTGACCTGCGCCCACACGAAGGCGGATGCCTCCTGCCGTTTCCGGTCGTCCATGATCGGTTGGAAGGGCCCGGGAACAGTAGGGAGGTGCTCGATGATCTCCTTCCAGAGGTCCAGGGACAGGCTCCAGTTCCGGAGGACAAACCGGCGGTACTGGTAGTCGATCAGAGTGGGGGCGGCATCCAGTTCCTGGTCCGCGCCGGCGCACGCTTCGAGAACGGCGTCCTCGTCGAACGCGAGGAGCAGGCCGCTTGATGGCTGAAGGAGCCTCCAGCCGACCCATACCGAGCTGACCTATCCTCAGTCAGGCTAGTTTGGGGCGCCGAGAGCTTGGTGCGACTGGACTACCGCGCCCAGCGTCCCATGGCCGGCGCGGTGCCGATCAGGCACTCGATGTCGGTCGGGAAGCCGACGAGGGCGTAGGCAGTCAGGCGCAGGTGGCCCTCAAGGCAGACCAGGTTGTCCGGTCTCTCGCCGACGAGGATGAGCGGAGGAAATCGCTCACCTCCGATGACCGCGTGGGCCGCGTCGACGAACGGTTCGTTGGGCACGTCGAACGCCCGTAGCCCTGCCTTGACGCGTGCGGCCGCGTCGGTCGGCCGGCGGCTGCCACCCGACACTTCGACCCAGTAGGAATAGTCGAGGTAGCGTACGGCGGCCGCCTCGTCGGCGGACAGGAGCGCCCTGGTCCACGTGACGTGAGTGGGGAAGTTCTCGAACAAGTCGCGGTTCTCGCCGTACCCGCGCGTCGCAGCGAGCAGAGCGCGACGTGCGATGTTCTCTCCAGCGTCGGAGAGATCCGGATGCGTCAGCAACTGCTCGGCCTGCCCGGCCGCCGCCAGATGGGACCGGAGGTTCGGGCCGAACCTCCGGCTGTACAGCTCGCCGCTCAAGAAGCAGGCGACCATCTCGTCCTCACTGCTCATACCCAGTACCTGCACGGCCGTCAGCATAGGACCGACCCGGCTGGGCGCCGCAGCCTGCTCGCACGTCATCTCGTTCACAGGTCTTGACCATTGCTCAGCTGCTTGGCTGTACCAACGCTCTAACTAGTTCCTGCTCCTGCATCTTCCGGGATGAGCTGCAGCACAGAGGCCGGCCGTCGCCCACGGGATCTCGCGGCTGGGCCCACCGACCGGAAGCCGGCGGCTCACCCGGGCCGCGGCCCGATGGCACGACTCGTCGGTGGTGTGGCGTAGGGTCCCGCTCATGATCGCGCGTCCCACTGGGCAGGCGGAGGGGCCGTACGACGCCGCCTTCCTGCCGCGCCAGCAGATGATCCTCAGAGCCGACGAGCAGCCGGTCTCCGATCCGGTGGCCAAGTTCGGCGGTGAGCCCGTCTGGCTGAGCGCGCCGGCCTGGCCGGTGCACCCGGACTCCGGTGAGCCGCTGGTGTTCATCGGGCAGTTCCCCATCCCCGGCCCCGAGCTCCGGCTGGCCTACCTCTTCCTCCATGAGGAAGACATGGAGATGGGCGGGCTCCGCCCGGAGGACGGCGACGCCGTCCTGCTGGTGCAGCCGGACGGCCGGATCCCGTCGTTCACCGCCATCGGACCACCCGGCACGCGTGGGCGGACACTGTGGCGCCGGGGGCCCGACGACGCCGAGACTCCCGTCGAATGGCGCGTCGAACTCCAGCCGGTGCCGCCCGGGATCAACCGCTCGATCGACGAGACGGCGGCGTTCCAGCGGAGCATGCGCGGCAACGGTCCCGACGTCGAAGTCCCCGGCGGGGAGGATCTGCACGACTACCTCGGCGGCGCCGCCTGCTACCCGAACCACTACGCCCGCGTCGACTCCCCCTGGCAGTTCCTGTTCAAGATCAGCGATGCCGGCGAGGGCGAGGACGATCCGTACGTCCTCAACTTCGGCTACGGCTACGGCTTCGCCTTCGTCAGCCCCGACCACCGCGAAGGCCGCTTCTACTGGGAGTGCTCATAGGATGGCAGCCCAGACCCCATCGCTCACAGCCCTGGGAGCAGTTCGTGTCCTCACTGGATGAGTTGCGGGCCCTCCTGGGCATCCCCGCCCACGGGGTGTCCGACACCGACAACTGGACAGACGTCGAACACCACGTGGGCTCCGCTCTGCCCGGCGACTTCAAGGCGTTCCTGGATGCCTGCGGCAGTGGGGTCATCTCCGGCGAACTCGTCGTCTTCCACCCGCAGGGATCGAGCCCACTGCTGGAGCGCATGATCAAGACCCATCGGACGTTCTCCGAACGTCGACGCGGCGCCCTGGACTGCGGCGACTCCCGGCGCTTCCCGTATGCCTTCCACCCCGAGCCGGGCGGGCTGATCTCGTGGGGATACGACCACAGCGGCGACGAGCACTTCTTCCTGCCCTGCGATCCGGACCCGGACCGCTGGAAGATCGTGACGATGATCCACGAGGAGGGCTACGAGACCTTCGACGGCCCCTTCTCAAGCTTCGCCCTCGCCTTCGTGAAGCGGCTCTTCGAGGTGGATCGGTACCACGGCGTCGAGCCGGAAGCTCTGGAGTTCCTCGAACCGGCGGATCTGGAGGAACTCGCCGCCGCGTGTGGGATCGGGCCCGTTCAGCCGAGCTTCGAACCGTTCTGAAGCGAGGCCACCACTGCGGGCCCGCCGGCGGCACCCGTCTGCGGGGCGGCACCCGCCTGCCGTGTGGCCGCCGTCGACGGCGAGCGGGTGGCGACCGGCGCCCGGCCGTGGGGCGGGCGGGCGCCGGCGTCCGACGGTCAGTCCAGCGGGAGGGCCATTTCCAGCAGCAGGCCGGTCGGGTCCAGCTCGTAGGGCTCGGACTCGCCGGTGAGCGCGAAGCCCCGGCGGCGGTAGAAGGCCGTCGCCCTGGGGTTGTCCTCGTGCACCCGCAGCAGCAGCCGGTGCGCCCCGGCCTCCTCGCGCGCCCAGTCGAGGACGGCGTCCAGCAGGCCGTCGGTGACGCCGAGCCCGCGGCCGCGGTACGCCGGGTCCACCCAGACGCCCACCAGCAGGGCCTCGTCCGGCACGGGCGTGAACGAGATCATCGTCCCGACCCACCGGCCGTCCGGCGCCACGGCCGCGAACCCGACGCTCCCGGCCGCGCTCACCCGCTCCACCCGCGCGCGCCACTCGTCCTCGCCGTGGCCGAGCGCCGTCTCGTACGTCTCCATGAACGCCATCGGCGTGTCCAGCAGCTGTGCGAGCCGTACCTCCCGCATCCGCTCCCAGCCCCCTGGCCCGATGCGCTCGATCCGGTGCTCCATGCCGTTCCCCCGTCACTCCGATGATCATCCGACCCCGGCAGCATAGATCGGGCCGCCGGCGGGTCAGTACTTGATCCGCTCCCAGCCGCGGCGGGGCGGTCGGGCGGCGGGCCCGCGGGAATCGCGGGGGTCGCGGGTGCGGTAGACCAGGTAGGGGCGGAAGAGGTACTGGACGGGGGCGCTGAACATGTGGACGAGGCGGGTGAACGGGATCAGGGCGAACAGGGCCAGGCCGACCACCGCGTGGATCCGGTAGGCGAGCGGGGCGGCCGCCATCAGGCCGGTCTTCGGCTGCAGGGTGAACAGGCTGCGGGCCCACGGCGCGATGGTGGCGCGGTAGTCGTAGCCCGCGCTGAGCGAGGAGTGCATCAGCTTGGCGACCAGGCCCAGCACGATCGCGGCGAGCAGCACGACGTACATCAGCTTGTCGTTGCGGGTGGTGGCCCGGAAGACGGCCGCGTTGGTGCGGCGGCGGTAGACCAGCAGCAGGATCCCGGCCACCGCCAGGAACCCGGCCGCGCAGCCCGCGAACAGCGACAGAAGGTGGTACGCGTGCTCGTCCAGGCCCACCGCGTCGGTCCACGCCGCGGGGACGAACAGGCCCATCAGGTGGCCGGCGAGGACGAAGAGGATGCCGTAGTGGAACAGCGGCGAGGCGATGTTCAGCAGCCGCGACTCGTACAGCTCGGAGGAGCGGGTGGTCCAGCCGAAGCGGTCGTAGCGGTAGCGCCACACCAGGCCGGAGACCAGCAGCGCGAGGGCGAGGTACGGCAGGGCGCCCCAGAGGAAGGTGCTCACCGGCGGCCTCCGGTCAGGACGGGGAGCAGGCCCAGGTGCCCGTACGGCGGCTGCCCGTCGAGGCCGACCCGCTCCTGCGGCGGGCCGCTGCGGGCGAGGGCCAGCGCGGCGGCCCGGTCCTTCGGCGAGGGCCCGGGCAGGGTGGCGCAGACGGCGGCGAGCACCCGGGCGTACGGGGTGCCGTGCTCGGTGAGGGCGAGCCGGAGGAGTTCCAGCGCGGGCCGGTGCTCGCGCAGCAGCGCGTCCGAGCCGGTGGCGGCCGCGAACTCCAGCACGGCGGGCAGGAAGTCCGGCAGTTCCTCGCCGTCGAACTCCAGGCCGCCCGCCCGGTACGCCGCCTTGAAGCGGACCAGCGCCTCGCCGCGCCGCCGGGTGTCGCCGTCGGTCCACCAGGTCAGGTGGAGGCTGTGCCGCCGGGTGAAGTCGAAGGTACCGGTGTAGTGCGCGGACAGTTCGGCGGCGGTCCGGGCACCCGCCCAGCCGAGGAAGGCGCGCAGCGGCCGCCCGGCCGGGTGGCGGACGGGCACGAGCGCCTCGTGCAGGTGCGGGAGGGCGGCGCAGGTCTCCGGATCCGGCCAGCAGAGGCACTCGGCGGCGGTCCGGCGCAGCAGTGCGAGGTCGTCGTTCACTTCGGCGGTTCCTCCTCGTCGGCGGTCTGGCGCCTGCGCAGGGCGTGGAAGCTCTCGACGGTGACCAGCGGCAGCGGCCGGCGGCCGGAGCCGGAGCCGAACGGGCCGTCGTCGAGGGGTCCGTCGCCCGGGATGCCGTCGAGGCTGCAGCCCTGGGCGACGGCGGACTCCTCCAGCTGCCGGGCGTCGGCCTGGGCGGCGGTCGGGATGACGTAGCGGTCCTCGTACTTGGCGATCGCGAGCAGCCGGAACAGCTCCTCGGTCTGCTCGCCGCTCAGCCCCACCGCGGCGGCAGCCGCCGTGTCCGGCTCCCGGCCGAGGTTGACGGCCCGCATGTACGAGCGCATCGCCGCGAGCCGGTCCAGGGCGGCGCGCACCGGGCGGGTGTCGCCCGCGGTGAACAGTCCGGCGAGGTACTCGAGCGGGATCCGCAGGGCGTCGATCGCGCCGAAGAGGTTGCCGGCGTCCTCGCCGTCGTGGCCGCTCGCGGCGACCGCCTCGACCACCGGGGACAGCGGCGGGATGTACCAGACCATGGGCAGCGTCCGGTACTCCGGGTGGAGCGGCAGGGCGACCCGGTAGGTGCTGATCAGGGTGTGCACCGGCGAGCGGCGGGCGGCCTCGATCCAGTCGTGCGGGACGCCGTCGCGTTCGGCGGCCCGCCGCACCGCGGGGTCGGCCGGATCGAGGAAGACGTCCAGCTGTGCCTGGTACAGGGCCTGCTCGTCGGTGACCGAGGCGGCGGCGGTGACCTTGTCGGCGTCGTACAGCAGGACGCCGAGGTAGCGCAGCCGGCCGACGCAGGTCTCGGAGCAGACGGTGGGCAGGCCGACCTCGACGCGCGGGTAGCAGAAGGTGCACTTCTCGGCCTTGCCGGTGCGGTGGTTGAAGTAGACCTTCTTGTACGGGCAGCCGGTCACGCACTGGCGCCAGCCGCGGCAGCCGTCCTGGTCGACGAGGACGATGCCGTCCTCCGCGCGCTTGTAGATCGCGCCGGAGGGGCAGGCGGCGACGCAGGCCGGGTTGAGGCAGTGCTCGCAGATCCGGGGAAGGTAGAACATGAAGGCCTGCTCGTACTCGAAGCGGATCCGCCGGCCCACCTCCTCGCGCATCCGTTCCACGACGGGGTCCGCGGGCGCGTGCTCGGGGGCGCCGCCGAGGTCGTCGTCCCAGTTGGGCGACCACTCGACCGCCATCGGCCGGCCGGTGACGAGCGAGTGCGGCTGCGCCACCGGGTAGTCCTCGCCGAGCGGGGCGTCGACGAGGGTGCGGTAGTCGTACGTCCAGGGCTCGTAGTAGTCCTTCAGGGTGGGCAGGACGGGGTTGGCGAAGATCGAGGCCAGTTTGAACAGCCGGCCGCCCTGTCGGAGCTTCAGCCGCCCGCGCCGGTCGAGCCGCCAGCCGCCCCGCCAGGTCCGCTGGTCCTCGTAGCGGCGCGGGTAGCCGAGCCCGGGCCGGGTCTCGACGTTGTTGAACCAGACGTACTCCATGCCCCGGCGGTTGGTCCAGGTCTGTTTGCAGGTGACGGAGCAGGTGTGGCAGCCGATGCACTTGTCGAGGTTCATCACCATCGCGACCTGGGCCATCACCCGCCCGGGGGCCGCTTCGCGAGGCGCTTCACGCGGGGCTTCACGAGGCGCTTCACGAGGCGCTTCACGAGGCGCTTCACGCGGGGCCATCAGTACTCCACCTCCTGGCTGCGGCGGCGGATCACCGTCAGCTCGTCGCGCTGGTTCCCGGTCGGTCCCAGGTAGTTGAAGGCCCAGGAGAGCTGGGCGTAGCCGCCGATCAGGTGGGTGGGCTTGAGCAGGACCCGGGTCAGCGAGTTGTGGATGCCGCCCCGCCGTCCGGTGGCCTCGGCCCTCGGGACGTTGACCGTGCGCTCCTGGGCGTGGTGCATGTAGACGGTGCCGGCCGGCATCCGGTGCGAGACGACGGCCCGGGCGACCACGACGCCGTTGCGGTTGACGGCCTCGATCCAGTCGTTGTCGCGGACGCCGACGGCCGCGGCGTCCTCGGCCGACATCCAGACGACCTGTCCGCCCCGGGAGAGGGCGAGCATGAAGAGGTTGTCCTGGTACTCGGAGTGGATCGACCACTTGTTGTGCGGGGTGAGGTAGCGGACCGTCACCTCGCGGTGCCCGTCGGGCCCGGTGGCGGGTTCGCCGAAGAGCCGGTGCAGGTCGAGCGGCGGCCGGTAGACGGGCAGCGCCTCCCCCAGTTCGTGCAGCCAGTCGTGGTCGACGAAGAAGTGCTGCCGGCCGCTGAGGGTGTGCCAGGGCTTGAGGTGTTCGGTGTTGAGGGTGAACGGGCTGTAGCGCCGGCCGCCGGCCTCGCTGCCGGACCACTCCGGCGAGGTGATCACCGGGACGGGCGCGGCCTGGGTGTCGGCGTACGTGACCCGCCGGGCCGCCTGCTCGGCGGCGAGCCCGGCCAGCTCCCGGCCGGTGCGCTCCTCCAGGGCCCGGAAGCCCTGGGTGGCCAGCCGGCCGTTGGTCGTGCCGGAGAGCGCCAGGATGGCGTCCGCCGCCTTGACCGCGGTGTCCAGCGCCGGACGGCCGTCGGCCGGGCCGCCGCGGACGACCCCGTTGAGCGCCTTCAGCTGCCCGACCTCCTCGTCCGGGTGGAGCAGCACGCCCTTGGCGGGCAGGCCGAGGCGTTCGACCAGGGGGCCGAGGGAGGCCATCTTGGCGCCGATCGCCGTGTAGTCGCGTTCCACCACGGTCAGTTGGGGCAGGGTGACGCCGGGCACGGGCGGGCACTCGCCCCGCCGCCAGTCCAGGACCACGCCGCCCGGCTGCGCCGTCTCCCCGGGGGTGTCGTGCTGGAGCGGGGTGGCGACCAGGTCGTGCCGGGTGCCGAGGTGGTCGCGGGCCAGTTCGCTGAACCGCCCGGCGATCGCGTGGAAGGCCTCGAAGTCCGTCCGGGCCTGCCAGGGCGGGTCGACGGCCGGGGTGAAGGCGTGCACGTACGGGTGCATGTCGGTGGAGGAGAGGTCGTGCTTCTCGTACCAGGTGGCGGCGGGCAGCACGACGTCCGACAGCAGGGTGGAGGAGGTCATCCGGAAGTCCAGCGAGAGCAGCAGGTCGAGCTTCCCCTCCGGTGCCTCGTCGTGCCAGCGGACGTCACGCGGGCGCACCGCGGCGGGGGCCTCGCCGGCGCGCAGCGAGGAGTGGGTGCCCAGCAGGTGCCGGGTGAAGTACTCGGCGCCCTTGCCGGAGGAACCGAGCAGGTTGGCCCGCCAGAGGGTCATCACCCGGGGCCAGTTGGCGGGGGCGTCCGGGTCCTCGCAGGCGAAGCCGAGCCGGCCCGCGGCGAGTTCGCCGACGGCGTGCTCGCGCGGGTCGCGGCCCAGGGCACGGGCCTCGTCGGCCAGGTCGAGCGGGTTGCGGTCGAAGGTCGGGTAGGAGGGCATCCAGCCCAGCCGGGCGGACTGCGCCAGCAGGTCGGCGGCGGCCAGACCGCGGAACCGGCCGGTGCCGAGCGGGGAGGCGAGGACGTCGGCGGAGAAGGTGTCGTAGCGCCACTGGTCGGTGTGCAGGAAGAACCAGCCGGTGCCGATCATCTGGCGGGGCGGGCGCGACCAGTCGGTGGCCGCGGCGAGGGTCGCCCAGCCGGTGGCCGGGCGGCACTTCTCCTGGCCGACGTAGTGCGCCCAGCCGCCGCCGTTGCGGCCCTGGCAGCCGGTGAGCGTGAGCAGCGCGAGGAAGGTGCGGTAGATCGTCTCGGAGTGGAACCAGTGGTTGGTCCCGGCGCCCATCAGGATCATGCACCGGCCGCGGGACTCCTCGGCCGTGCGCGCGAACTCCCGGGCGATCCGGACGACCTGGGCGGCCGGGACGGAGGTGTGCCGCTGCTGCCAGGCGGGCGTGCCGGGGCTGTCGGCGTCCTCGTAGGAGGCGGGCCACTCCCCCGGCAGCCCGTCGCGGCCGACGCCGTACTGGGCGAGCAGCAGGTCGTGGACGGTGGTGACGAGTGGCCCGTCCGGGCCGCCGATCCTCAGCGCGGGGACGCCGCGGCGGACGGTCCCGCCGCGGCCCCGGCCGTGCCCGCCGTCCTCGGTGTCGAAGCGCGGCAGCAGCACCTCGACGGGGGTGGCGGCGGCGTCGCCGTACAGCGAGAGCCGGGGGCGCAGGCCCTGGAGGTCGAGGTTCCACCGGCCCTTGCCGGACTCGGTCCACCGGAAGCCGAGCGAGCCGTTGGGCACGGCCGGGCGGCCGGTCGCCTCGTCGAGCACGGTGAGCTTCCACTCGGCGCCCTCGCCGGACCCCTCGCCGGCCAGGGCCTCCTCGCCGGCCCCGTCCCCGCCCGTTCCGCCCAGCTCACTCGCCCGGAGGAACTTCGCGGCAACGTACGCCCCGTCCCGCTCGGCCAGGGTGACCAGGAACGGCAGGTCGGTGAACCGCCTTACGTAGTCGGCGAAGAACGGCACCTGCCGGTCGACGAAGAACTCCCTGAGGATCACGTGGCCCATGGCGAAGGCGAGCGCCCCGTCGGTGCCCGGGTGCGGGTGCATCCACTCGTCGGCGAACTTGGTGTTGTCCGCGTAGTCCGGGGAGACCGCCACCACCTTCTGGCCCCGGTAGCGGGCCTCCGCCATCCAGTGCGCGTCCGGCGTGCGGGTGACCGGCACGTTGGAGCCCCACATCACCAGGTAGGCCGCGTCCCACCAGTCCCCCGACTCCGGCACGTCGGTCTGGTCGCCGAACACCTGCGGCGAGGCGACCGGCAGGTCCGCGTACCAGTCGTAGAAGGAGAGCATCGGCGCGCCGATGAGCGAGTGGAAGCGGGCCCCGGCCGCGTGCGACACCATCGACATGGCCGGGATGGGCGAGAAGCCCGCGATCCGGTCCGGCCCGTGCGTCCTGACGGTGTGGACGTGGGCGGCGGCCACGATCTCCACCGCCTCCTCCCAGCCCGCCCGGACCAGGCCGCCCTTGCCCCGGGCCTGCTGGTAGGTGCGACGGCGCTCCGGGTCGGCCTGGATGTCCGCCCAGGCGAGCACCGGGTCCTTCAGACGGCCCAGCGCCTCCCGGTACATCTCCAGCAGCACGCCGCGCACGTACGGGTACCGGACCCGGGTGGGCGAGTAGGTGTACCAGGAGAAGGCGGCGCCGCGGGGGCAGCCGCGCGGCTCGTACTCGGGCCGGTCCGGGCCCACCGAGGGGTAGTCGGTGGCCTGGGTCTCCCAGGTGATGATCCCGTCCTTGACGTACACCTTCCACCGGCACGAGCCGGTGCAGTTGACGCCGTGGGTCGAGTGGACGACCTTGTCGTGGCTCCAGCGGTCCCGGTAGAAGGCGTCGGACTCCCGTCCGCCGGTGATCCGCACGCTGTGCAGGTCGGGCGCCGCCGTCCCGCGGCGGAAGAACCGGCCGGCCCGCAGGAGCGGCGTTCCCGGCTCGTTCGTCGGCTCCGGCACCTGACGCCCCTCCCGTTCGGCCACGGCCCCTTCGGCCGCGCTCCGTCCGGCCGCGCTCCGTCCGGCCACGGCCCGTCCGGACCGGCCCGCGGCGGCGCGGCGTGAGCCCATCGAATCCGAAACCGGCCGGACGCGCGCACCGGGTGGTCCCATCGGGTGCCCGCGGGCCGGCCGCCCCCTCCCACGTCGGGCGCCGCCGACTGGCAGGACCACCGGCCTGACGCTGCGATGGGCCCATGAAGGAGCACGGCATCCCCCGGTGGGCCACGCCGGCCCCGGCGACCGGCGGGGCGGTGATGGCGACCGGCATCGTCTCGGTGGGCTTCCGGCTCACCGGCTTCACGGTGCTCTCGGCGGTGACGCTGGTCCTGGCCGGGGCGCTCTGGCTCTTCCTCGCGGCCGGCTTCGCCACGCTGCTGGCCGTCGACCGGCGGAGCTGGCTGGGCCGGGCGGCGACCCCGCCGGCCCTCACCGCGGTGGCCGCCACCGACGTGCTCGGCGTCCGGCTCGACCTGCTGGGCTGGACCGCGGTGGCGGCGGCGCTGCTCGTCCTCGCCACGGCGGCCTGGGCGGTGCTGCTCCCGGCGGTGCTGCACCGGCTCGGCCGGCGGGTGCCGGGCGCGGCGTTCCTGATCTGCGTGGCCACCGAGAGCCTGGCCGTCCTGGCGGCGGTGCTCACCCCGCAGGCCGGCGACTGGCTCGGCTGGGCGGCACTGGTGCTGTTCCTGCTGGGTCTCGCGCTGTACGCCGACGCGCTGGCCCGCTTCGACGTCCGCCAGCTGGCGGTGGGGGCGGGCGACCACTGGGTCGCGGGCGGGGCGACGGCCATCTGCGCCCTGGCCGGGTCCAAGCTGCTCGCCTCGGGGGTCTGGTCGGGGGCGGCGCACTCGGTGCTGCGCACCACGACGTTCGTCCTGCTGGCGGTCTCGCTCGGCTGGTACCTCGTCCTGCTCGGCTTCGAGGTGGCCAGGCCCCGGCTCCGCTACGACCTGCGCCGCTGGTCCACGGTCTTCCCGCTGGGCATGACGGCCGTCGCCGCCCTCTCGACGGCGGCCGCGGCGCAGGTCCCGTGGCTGGACACGCTCGGCCGGGTGCTGCTCTGGATCGCCGCGGCGGCCTGGCTGCTGACGGCGTGCGGGGCGGCGCGCCGGCTGGCCCGCACCACCGGTGCGGCCCGACTGACGGGGGAACGGGTCTGACGGAACGCCCCGCCCCGCATTCCGGCCGGTCCCCCGGCACCACCGTTGTTGCGCCAGCTTATTGACGAACCCATGACACTGACGGACCATCATGCTGGCGCGCGCCGCTCCTCCCCGTTCCGTCCCTACGGACCCCCCACAGGAGGACAGTCATGCGACTGCCCCGCCGAGGGAAGCCCGCCGCGGTCACCGCCGTGCTGCTCGCCCTCGCCCTCGCCTCCCCGCTCACCACCCGGGTCGCCGCACAGCCGGTCACCGGCGACACCGTCGCCGCGGCCGACGCCACGGCCGACACCGCCCGGCAGTACCGCGTCGACGGCCCCCGCACCGTCGCCGAACGCACCGCCGTCGCCGCCACCGGTGCCTCCGTCGACGCCGTCCGGGACGGCTCGGTGGTGGTCACCGCCACCCCCGCCGAGCTCGCCCGCCTGCGCGCGCTCGGCTGGTCCGCCACCCCGCTGCCGGGCCCCCGGTACGGCGAGGACGAGCGGGAGAACACGGCCGCGGCGCCGCTGTACGACTTCCCGCCCGCCGACTCCGGGTACCACAACTACGCCGAGGCCGCCGCCGACATCGACGCCGTGGTCGCCGCGCACCCCGACATCATGAGCAAGCGCGTCATCGGCACCTCCTACGAGGGCCGGCCGATCGTCGCCGTCAAGATCAGCGACAACGTCGGCACCGACGAGAACGAGCCCGAGGTGCTGTTCACCGCCCACCAGCACGCCCGCGAGCACCTCACCGTCGAGATGGCGCTCTACCTGCTGCACGAGTTCGGCGACAAGTACGCCACCGACAGCCGGATCGCGAACGCCGTCAACAGCCGCGAGATCTGGGTGATCCCCGACCTCAACCCGGACGGCGGCGAGTACGACATCGCCACCGGCCGCTACCGCAGCTGGCGCAAGGACCGCCAGCCCAACTCCGGCAGCCGCAGCGTCGGCACCGACCTCAACCGCAACTGGGACTACAAGTGGGGCTGCTGCGGCGGCTCCTCCGGCTCCACCTCCAGCGAGACCTACCGGGGCGGCGCGCCCGAGTCCGCCAAGGAGACCAAGGTGGTCGCCGACTTCGTCCGCAGCCGGGTGGTCGGCGGCAAGCAGCAGATCACCGCGGCGATCGACTTCCACACCTACAGCGAGCTGGTGCTCTGGCCGTTCGGCTGGACCACCGCCGACACCGCCACCGGCATGAGCACCGACGAGGCCAACACCTTCGCCACCCTCGGCCGGAGCATGGCCGGCACCAACGGCTACACGCCCGAACAGTCCAGCGACCTCTACATCACCGACGGCGCGATCGACGACTGGCTGTGGGGCGCGCACCGGATCTTCGCGTACACCTTCGAGATGTACCCGGGCCCGAACGGCAGCAGCGGCTTCTACCCGCCGGACGAGGTGATCGGCCGGGAGACCAGCCGCAACCGCGAGGCCGTGCTACGGCTGGTGGAGACGGCCGACTGCGTCTACCGGGTGATCGGCAAGCAGCAGCAGTACTGCGGCACCGCCACCTGACCGCCCGGCCACCCGGGCGCCCGGCCGGGGCCCCTCGCAGGGCGGGCCCCGGACGGGCGCAGCCGGGCGGCCGCGACCGGGCTCCGGACGTAGCCTGAGGTGATCCGGTCGGCGTCCGTCCCCCAACGCCCGGCCCCCACGCACCGGATCGGGAGGTTTCACCGATGAACGGTCCCCCCGGAGGCGAAACGCCTCCCCCGCCCGCCGCGCCCACGGTGGTGAGCTCCCGAGCCGGAGAGAAGGGCCTGAAGACCGGCGCCCTCGGCCTGGTCTCCTCGGTCGCCATCGGCCTGGCCTCCACCGCCCCCGCGTACAGCCTGGCCGCCACGCTCGGGCTCATCGTGGTGGGCGTGGGCCTTCAGGCGCCGATCATCACCATCCTGGCGTTCGTCCCGATGCTGCTGATCGCGTTCGCCTACAAGGAGCTCAACGCCTCCGACCCGGACTGCGGCACCACCTTCACCTGGGGCGCCCGCGCGTTCGGGCCGCGCACCGGGTGGCTGGGCGGCTGGGGCATCGTGGCGGCCGACATCATCGTGATGGCCAACCTGGCGCAGATCGCCGGCGTGTACGGCTTCCGGCTGTTCGGCTTCGACGGCCTCGCCGAGAGCACGGCCTGGACCACGGTGGCCGGGGTGGTCTGGATCGTCGTGATGACCGCCATCTGCTACATCGGCATCGAGATCTCCGCGGCCCTGCAGCGCTGGCTGCTCACCGTCGAGGTCGTGATGCTGGTGGTGCTGTCGGTGACGGCACTGGTCAAGGTCTACGGCGACAGCCCGCCCCCGACCGCGATCCAGGTCGACGCCTCGTGGTTCAACCCCTTCGAGGTCACCTCGTCCACCGCCTTCACCGCCGGCATCCTGGCCGCCGTCTTCATCTACTGGGGCTGGGACACCGCGGTCTCGGTCAACGAGGAGACCGCCGACGCCGCCCGCACCCCCGGCCGCGCCGCCGTCATCTCGACCGTCCTGCTGCTGCTCATCTACGCGCTGGTGTCCACCTCGGCCCAGGCCTTCGCGGGCATCGGCACCGAGGGGATCGGGCTCGGCAACGAGGACAACTCGGGGGACGTGCTGTCCTCCCTGGGCGGCGCCGTGTTCGGCAGTACCGGCTTCGGCTGGTTCCTGACCAAGCTGCTGATCTTCATGGTGCTGACGTCGTCCGCCGCCTCCACCCAGACAACCATCCTGCCGACCGCCCGGACCACCTTCTCGATGGCCGCGCACAAGGCCATCCCCACCGAGTTCGCCCGGGTCCACCCCCGTTTCCTGACCCCGACCTGGTCGACCGTCGGCATGGGCGTCGCCTCGATCGCCTTCTACGTGCTGCTCACCGCGATCAGCGGCAACGTCCTGGCCGACTCGATCGCCTCGGTCGGCCTGGCCATCGCGTTCTACTACGGCCTGACGGGCTTCGCCTGCGTCTGGTACTACCGGAGGGTCCTGACCCGCAGCGTCCGCGACTTCGTGCTCAAGGGCCTCGCGCCGCTGGCCGGCGGCCTGATGCTGCTGTACTTCTTCTGCTACGGCGCCTTCGACGTCTACGCCGACCCCGACTACGGCTCCACGTCGATCGACCTGCCGGTCTTCGGCGAGACCGGCGGCGTCACCGTGATCGGCATCGGCGCCCTGGTCCTCGGGGTCGTGCTGATGCTCGTCCAGTGGGCTGTGCAGGGCTCCTGGTTCCGCCGACCCGACGTCCCGGTCAGCGCCGCCGACCCCGCCGACGCGCCGTAGGCCCGGTCCCGGCGGGGTGCCCGGCGGGCGCCCCGCCGGGTGGCCGGCGGCCGGGAAATACCCCCTGGGGTACTCTGGAGCAGAACCACCAGAACCGGAGCGGCCGCCGCGACATCGGCGCACCGCCCCCCGGGCTACCCCCACCGATACCTCGGGGGGTATCCGAAGGCGGCGGTCCGCCGCCACGGCACCGGCTCCGACCAGGGGAGATACCCACCATGGACCACGGCATCGCCGTCACCCTCGACACCCCGTTCACCGAGACCGTCGACCGCGTGCGGTCGGCGCTCGCGGACCAGGGCTTCGGCATCCTGACCGAGATCGACATCCGGGCCACGATGCGGGCCAAGCTCGGCGAGGAGATGGAGGACTACCTCATCCTCGGCGCCTGCAACCCGCCGCTGGCCCACCGCGCCCTCGGCATCGACCGGCAGATCGGCCTGCTGCTGCCCTGCAACGTCGTCGTGCGCTCCGCCGACGGCCGGACGGTCGTCGAGGCGATGGACCCGGACCTGATGGTCCGTTTCACCGGGCGGCCGGAACTCGCCGAGGTGGCCGACGAGGCCGCGGCCCGCCTGCGGGCGGCCCTCGCGAGCCTCTCCGCCTGACGCCCGCCGGACCCACCCCCGCCACACCGCCCACCCCCGCCGCACCGCCCGGCCGCGCCGCACCGCCCGGCCGCGCCCGTCGGCCCGGGCTCCGGCTGCCCCCAGCTATACCCCCGTAGGTATTTTTCCGGGCGATCCGCCCCCGCACGACCTGGGAGAACCCTTGAACCGCCCCGACCCCCTGCTGGCCGACCGGCCACCCTCCGCGCCCTCCGGGGCCGCCGCCCGCCCCGGCCTGCTCGGCCGCCTCGGGATCTGGGCCGTCCGGCACGTCCGGGCCGTCCTGGCCGGCTGGCTGCTGGTCGTCGTCGCCCTCGGCGCCTTCGCCCCGCAGGTGACCACCGCCCTCTCCGGGGACGGCATCGAGGTCCACGCCACCGGCGCCTCCGTCCTGTGGAGCGACTTCAACACCGCCAACCACGACGCGATGATGAAGTCCGAGGTGATGTCCTGGCCGGTCACCCTGGCGATCCTGGTGCTGGCCTTCGGCTCGCTGGTCGCCGCCGGACTGCCCCTGCTCCTGACCATGGCGGGCCTCGCCGCCTCGGCCGGCTCCCTCGTCCTGATCAGCCACCTCTTCCCGGTGTCGGTCTGGGCGATGAACTTCGCCATGATGTTCGCCCTCGCGCTGGGCATCGACTACGCCCTCTTCCTGGTCGTCCGCTTCCGCAGTGCCCGCACCACCCCGTCCCGCACCGGCGGCGCCCGCAGTACCGCCGAGGCGGTGGCCGAGACCATGGACACCGCCGGCAAGGCCGTGCTGCTCTCCGGTGCGACCGTGCTGGTCAGCCTCTCCGCCGTCATGCTGGTGCCCTCCCCCGCGTTCCGGTCGATGGCCGGCGGCATCATGCTGGCCGTCCTGTTCGTGCTCGCCGCCACCCTCACCCTGCTGCCCGCCGTCCTCGGCCGGCTCGGCCACCGGGTGGACTCCCTCGGGCTGCCCTGGCCGAAGCCCGGCGCGCCCCGCTCGCCACGGTTCGCGGCCTGGGGTGAACGCCTCTGGCGGCACCCCGTCCGCTACGGCGCTCTGGCGCTGGTCGCCCTGCTGGCCCTGGCCGCCCCGGTGACCGGCCTGCGCACCGCGATGCCGTCCATCGACGTCCTCCCCGCCCAGGACAGCGCCCGCGCCGGGTACGCCGCCGTCCAGCAGGCCTTCGGCCCCGGCGCCCCGGGCACCCTGCAGATCCTCGCCCCCGCCGACCGGGCGGACGCGGTCGGCGCGCAGCTCGCCACCACACCGGGCATCGCGGGCGTGCTGCCCGCCCAGCGCGCCGCCGACGGCTCGGACTGGTCGATGATCCAGGCCGTCCCCGCCGTCGACCCCTCCGACCCCGGCCTCGGCGGCACCGTGCACGACCTGCGCGACGCACTCCCCGACCACACCCTGGTCGGCGGCGCGGCCGTGGAGAACCTCGACCTGCAGCACCTGCTCACCCAGAAGACCCCGCTGGTCATCGGCGTGGTGATGGGCCTGGGCTTCCTGCTGCTGCTCGTCGCCCTGCGGGCGCCGCTGATCGCGGCCCTGGGCACGGCGGCCGGCCTGCTCTCGACCGGCGCCGCGTTCGGCGTCGCGAAGCTCGTCTTCCAGGACGGCCACGGCAGCGGGCTGCTCGGCTTCACCCCGCAGGGCTTCCTGGACGGCTGGGCGCCGGTGTTCTTCTTCGCGATGATCTTCGCCATCGCGATGGACTACACCGTCTTCCTGCTCGCCTCCGCGAAGGAGCACTACGAGCGCACCGGCGACCCGCGCCGGGCCATGGTCGGCGCGCTCGCCCACTCGGGGCGGGTGGTCTTCGCGGCCGCCGCGGTGATGGTCGCGGTCTTCTTCACCTTCGCGGTCTCCGGCCCGCTCCCGCCCAAGGAGATGGGCATCGTGCTCGGCGTGGCCGTCCTGCTCGACGCGGCCCTCGTCCGGCTCGTCCTGCTGCCGGTCCTGCTCCGGCTCACCGGCCGCGCCGCCTGGCACACGCCGGCCTGGCTCGACCGCGTCCTGCCGAGGATCCCGTTCTCGCACGGGTGACCCAGCCGGCAGGGCCGGCCCGCTCGGCTGCCGTGTGGGCCGGCCCGTCCGGCGGGCGTGCGGGTCAGCCCGGGCGGTGGGCGCCCGGGGTGTGGCCGAAGGCGCGGCGGAAGACGTCGATGAACGTACTGGCCGAGGACCAGCCGCACCGGTGCGCCACCGCCGTCACCGGGACGTCCTCGGCCAGCAGCACCAGAGCGCGGTAGAGCCGGAGCTGGGTGCGCCACTGCGGGAAGGTCATCCCGAGGTCGGACGTGAAGAGCCGGGACAGCGTCCGTGCGCTCGCCCCCACCTCCCGGCCCAGCGCGGCCAGCGTGCGCCCGTCGGCGGGATCGTCCCGGAGGATCGCGCAGAGCCGTGCCAGCCGGGGGTCCGCCGGGGCCGGCAGGTGGACGGGCTGCTGCGGCGAGGCCGCCACCTGGTCGAGCAGGACGGCCCGCAGCCGCAGCCGCTCGGGGCTCCCGTCCTCCGGGGCGCGGGTGTAGGCGAGGATCAGCTCGCGCAGCAGCGGCCCGACGGCGAGCACGGTCGGCCGGTCCAGGCCGAGCGGGTTGTCCGCCGCGGGCAGGCCCACCAGGTGCAGGTCGAGCGCGCCGTGGGCGTGGTGGGCGTGCACCGTCCCGGCCGGCACCCAGAGCGCGCGGGTGGCCGGCGCGACCCAGGTGCCGACGTCGGTGGTGACGGCCAGCACCCCGCGGGCGGCGTAGGCGATCTGGTGGTCGTCGTGGCGGTGCGCGTCGATGCCCGTCCCGGGCCGCAGCCACTGGGCGCGGGTCGGCGCGACGGACTCGTGGCGGATTTCCTGCATCGATTGGCAGAGTATCGGAAGCCCGACACCCCGGCGGCCCGTGACGATGGCCGGGTGTCGAAGAACCGAGCACTCCTCCTCCTGTCCGCCGGGCACGCCTGCGTCGACGTCTACCAGGGCGCGGTGGCCGCCCTGGTCCCGTTCTTCGTCGCCGAGCGCGCCTACACCTACGCCGCGGTCTCGGGCATCGTGCTCGCCGCCTCGCTGCTGTCCTCGGTGGCGCAGCCGCTGTTCGGCGTCCTGACCGACCGGCACGCGATGCCCTGGCTGCTGCCGGCCGGCACCGTCCTCGGCGGCCTGGGCATCGCGCTGAGCGGGCTCGCCGGCTCGTACCCGCTCACACTGGCGTTCGTGGCCGTCTCGGGGCTCGGCGTGGCCGCCTACCACCCGGAGTCGGCCCGGGTGGCGCGGCTCGCGAGCGACGGCAGCCACACCGCGATGGGGTGGTTCTCGTTGGGCGGCAACGTCGGGTTCGCCCTGGCGCCGGTGCTGGTGGCGGCGGTGGTCTCCACCGGCGGACTGCGGCTCTCGCCACTGCTGGTGCTGCCCGCGCTGGCCGGCAGCGTGCTGTGCCTGCCCGTGCTGCGCGGCCTGGAGCGGCGGCGGGCGGGCGGTTCCGCCGCCGCGGGCGTGGCCGGCCCGGCCGCGGTCGCCGAGGACCGCGCCTCGTTCCTGAGGCTGACCCTCGCCGTCGTCTGCCGGTCCGTCGTCTTCGTCGGGCTGAGCACCTTCGTCTCCCTCTACGCCCGGCAGCGGACGGGTGGCGGCACCGCCGCGGGGACGGCCGCGCTGCTCGTGCTGTACCTGGGCGGCGCCGTGGGCACCGTCCTGGGCGGGCGGCTGGCCGACCGCTGGGGCCGGGTGGCCGTGGTGCGCCGGTCCTACCTGGTCACGGTCGCCGCCGTGGCCGGCCTGGTCCTGGTCCCCGGGCCGGCCCTCTACCTGTTCACCGCGCTGACCTCGGCCGGCCTGTACGTGCCGTTCTCGCTGCAGGTGACGCTGGCCCAGGACTACCTGCCCACCCGGGTCGGCACCGCGGGCGGCATCACGCTCGGCCTGACCGTCAGCGTCGGCGGCCTGGCGAGTCCGCTGATCGGGCGCCTCGCCGACGCGACCTCGCTGCAGACCGCGCTCACGCCGCTGATCGCGATGCCCGCACTGAGCTGGCTGCTGTTCCGCACCCTCCCGGAGCCGCCCACACCTGCACGTTCGCCTTCGCCCGCGCCCGTCGAGGTGTCATCGACTCCCCTCAGCAAGTGATCTGACTGGGCATCGCGCGATCAGGCGACGCGCGGCCGCCTTTCCTGCCCGCACCCGCCGTCGGCCTGAGCCGCCGTCACGACCGGCGGACGTCCTCCTCGGCGAACTCGGCGCGCACGCCGAGCAGGCGGACCGGGCGGTCCAGGTCGAACCGCTCCAGTAGCTCCAGCGCGGCCCGGGTGATCTCGCCGGGGTCGCTCGTGGGCGCCGGCAGGGTGAGGCCGTGGGTGTGCGTGAGGAACGGCGCGGAGCGGACCTTCACCGTGACGCGGACGGCCGGTCGGTCCTCGGCGGCCACGTCACCGGCCACCCGCCCGGCCAGCTCGGCGACCTGACGGCCGATCTCCGCACGGTCCGCCAGATCGTGCTGGAAGGTGGTCTCCCGGCTGTGCGAGCGCGCGACGTGCGGGGCGGCGGTGACCTCGGTGTCACCGGCACCGAGCGCCAGCGCCCGGAACCAGGGCCCCATCGTCGGGCCGAACCGCTCGGCCAGCCCGGCCGGGTCGGCCGCGGCCAGCTGGCCCACCGTCCCGATGCCGGCCGCGGCCAGCTTCCGGGCGGTCTTGCCGCCGATCCCCCAGAGCGCCGACGTCGGGCGTCCGCCCATCACCGCCGCCCAGTTCTCGCGGGTGAGCCGGAAGCAGTGCCCGGCGGCGCCCCCGCCGGGGGCGGTCGGCTTGGCGAAGCCGGTGGCCAGCTTGGCGCGCAGCCGGTTGTCCCCGATGCCCACCGAGCACCAGAGCCCGGTCGCCTCTCGCACCGCCGCGCGGATGCCGGCGGCCAGCGCCTCGGGATCGTCGGTTTCGGCGCCGACGAACGCCTCGTCCCAGCCGAGCACCTCCACCACGACCGGGAACCGGCGCAGGGTGTCCGTGAACCGCCCGGAGACCTCCCGGTAGGCCGGCGCGTCCACGGGCAGGAACACCGCCTCCGGGCAGCGCCGCGCCGCCACCCGCAGGGGCATGCCCGAGCGGACCCCGAACGCGCGGGCCTCGTACGAGGCGGTGGAGACCACCCCGCGCGCGGTCCGGTCCCCGGTGCCGCCGACCACGACCGGCCGGCCGCGCAGCTCCGGCCGGCGCGCGACCTCGACCGCGGCGACGAACTGGTCGAGGTCGACGTGCAGCACCCAGGACATCGGCGGCCGGCCGGGTCAGGAGAGGCAGCCGACGTGCGCGAGGGCCCGCTTGAGCAGCACCCCCTGCCCGCCGGGCATCTCCTGCTGCACCAGCGGCGACGCGGCCTCCTGCGGGCTGAACCAGACCAGGTCGAGCGCGTCCTGGCGCGGCCGGCAGTCCCCGGCGACCGGGATGATGTAGGCGAGGGACACCGCGTGCTGCCGGGGGTCGTGGAACTCGGTGATGCCCAGCGTCGGGAAGTACTCGGCGACGGTGAACGGCTGCAGCGAGGCCGGGATCCGCGGCAGCGCCACCGGGCCGAGGTCCTTCTCCAGGTGCCGGAGCAGCGCGTCGCGGATCCGCTCGTGGTGCAGCACCCGGCCGGAGACCAGCGTGCGGCTGACCGTCCCGTCCGGGCCGATCCGCAGCAGCAGCCCGATCTGGACGACCTCACCCGCGTCGTCCACCCGTACCGGCACCGCCTCGACGTACAGGATCGGCATCCGGGCCCGGGTGGTCTCGAGCTCCTCGGGACCGAGCCAGCCGGGCGTGGTTTCCGTCATGTCAGACATTGGCTGATCGTACGTTCCCCGCCACCGTCACACCGAACGCCCCGCCCGCATCGTGGAACGCGAGTGGGCCGACCGCACGTCAGCCGGCTTCGATGCGGGCCACGATCCGCTCGCAGAGCTCGTGGGTGCGCAGCGCGTCGTGGGCGTCGAGGGTCTTGCCGGTGCGGACGGCGTCGAGGAAGGCGAGGACGATCTGCTCGATGCCGCGCTGGCGGGCGACGGACACCCAGTCACCGCGGCGGCGGGTGGTGGGCTGGCCGCGGTGGTCGATGATCTCGGCGAGGTTGTGCACCTCGCGCTTGGAGTCGGCGCCGGAGACCTCCAGCACCTCCTCCGTGGAGCCGGAGACGCGGTTCATGATGCCCAGCGCCGTGAAGCCCTCCCCGGCGAGGGTGAGGACGACGTGCTCGACCAGGCCGTTGCGGGTGCGGGAGCGGACGTCCACGTGCTCGATCTCGCCCGGGACGAGGAAGCGCAGGGTGTCGACGACGTGGATGAAGTCGTCGAAGACCAGGCTGCGGGCCGCCTCCGGGAGGCCCTCGCGGTTCTTCTGGAGCACGATCAGGTCCCGTGGGCGCTCCAGCGCGTGGAGGTAGCCGGGGGCGTGGCGGCGGTTGAAGCCCACCAGCAGCGAGCGGCCGGTGCGGTCGGCGAGGCCGACCAGCCGGCGGGCGCCGTCCAGGGTCTGGTCGAGCGGCTTGTCGACGTAGACGTCGACGCCGGCCGTGAGGAGCTGCTCGACGATCGGCACGTGCTGGTCGGTGGCGGCGTGCACGAAGGCGGCCCGGATGCCGCTGCCGATCAGCTCGCCGAGGTCGGTGAACCGGTGCTCCGGCGCGATCCGGTGGGTGTCGCCGAGGCGGTCGAGCTTGGCCCGGTCACGGGTCATCAGACGCAGGTCGAGGCCCGGCAGCGCGGTGAGGACCGGCAGGTACGCCTTCTGTGCGATGTCGCCCAGGCCGATCACCCCGACCGGGAGCACGGCGTCGGGGGCTTCGGTCTGGCTCATGGAACCTCCTGCGGTCCGGGCGTTCTCGCCGCCCAGCTTAGTCGGGCGGCGGAGGGCTCCCGCGGCGGAGGCTCCGGAGGGCGCGCGGCCGCGGGAGGCTACGGGCGGTCCGGTGGGGCGGTGAGGAACGCCAGGAGGTCGAAGGGGCCCGGGGCGGGGAGTGCGCGGCGGTGCAGGGCGGCGAGCATGGCGGTCACGGCGGTGGTGACCGGGGTGGTGCGGGTGCGCTGTTCGGCCCAGCACCAGTCGCCGTCGGGGTTGACCTCCAGGAAGACCGGGGTGCCGGCGCTGAGCAGGAAGTCGAACGCGCCGTAGCGCAGCGACATCGCGGCGGCCAGGGTCCGGGTGGCGGAGACCACCGCCGGCGGCGGGTCCACCGGACGGACCCCGACCCGGTCGGGGGCGAGCCAGGGGTCGGCGGGGTCGTCCTTGGTCACCTGGAAGGCGTGGAGGCGCCCGGCCACGTAGTAGACCCGCAGCTCCTGTTCGTGCTCGACGTACTCCTGCACGATCACGGGCGGGGCCGGGTGCCCGGCGGCGGACGGCGGGGCGGCGAACGAAGGGCCGGGCGACGAAGGGCCGGGGGACGGCGGGGCGGCGCCCTGGCCGGTCCGCTCGACGATCACCGGGAAGACCCCGGTCAGCCGCCCGGGCGCGGACTCCACGAAGTGGTGGTGCGCCGCCTTGAGGACGAGCCGCGGGCAGTCGAACGCGTCCCCGACGCGGGACGGGTCGGTGGTCAGCAGGGTGCGCGGCACCGCGATCCGGTGGCGCCGCGCGAGCTGCAACTGGGCCAGCAGGCCGGGCCGGCGCGGGCGGATCGCCGTCCCGGAGATCGTGGCCAGCTGGCCGGCCGCGGCCTGCCAGGACTCGCGGAGGAACCGGGTGCGGGCCCGGTCCCCGGCGGTTCCGGTGCCCGGCACCCCGGTCGCGGGCGCCTCGACGGCGGACACCGCGAAGTGCCGGATCCAGGTCACGGTGGGGGCCAGCCAACGGCCGTTCAGCCGGGCCGCCCGGCTGTCCGGGGCCACCAGCAGGTCGGTGGCGAGCAGTTCGTCGGCGTTCAGCCGGGCGGTGCGGACGCCCTCGGCGGCGAGCCGGTCCTGCACCGCGTCCAGCTCGCCGTCGCAGGCCCGGCTGAGCAGCAGCACGCAGGGCACCGGCCGGGGCCGGACGTCGAGCACCCGCGCGGGGTGCGCGAGCTGGGCGAGGAAGGCCGAGGGGGCGGCCGGGCGGGCGTCAGCCATCGTCACCGGCCAGCAGCTCGTCGGCCATCACCAGCAGCTTGGTCACCGTCGCCGCCACGTGGTCGGAGGCCAGCGGGAGCCTCTCGGCCACCCGTTGCAGCAGCGGCGGGCCGTCCTGCGGGCCGGGGGCCGCGCCGGGGAGGGCGGCACGGCCGGCGTCCCGTGACCGGAGCCGGAGCAGCAGCTCCAGCACCGTCGCCATCTCGGTCGCCAACAGCCCGAGGGAGGCCATGTCGCCGAGGTCGCAGCGCTGCCGGCTGTCGTGGTCGAGCACCTCCAGCACGCCGATGCAGTCGCCCTCGCAGATGAGCGGGGCGGCCATGATGCTGCGCGGCACGTAGCCGGTCGACTCCGCGGCCTTCCGGGCGAACCGGGTGCTCTGCGCGACGTCGTCGATCACCACGGGCTGGCCGGAGACCATCGCCCAGCCGGCGATCCCGGTACCGCCCGGGAACCGCGTCCCGAGCAGGTGCCGCTCGCCCTCGCCCGCGACGGCCTCGAAGACGAGGTCCCCGTTCGTCTCGTCCACCAGGAGCACGGAGGCGGCGGCCGCGCCGAAGACGCTGCGGGCGACCTCCACGATCGACTGGAGCAGTCTGCGCTGCGGCAGGTCGTCCCGGTCCAGCGGGCCGGTCTCCCGTGGTCCGGTCTCCGGCGGGTCAGTCGACACACGCACCTCCCTCGGGTACGGCTCCGTTCACGGCGGACGCTTCGGACGCGTCGGACGCGTTCACGGCCGACACGTTCTCGGCGGCCAGGTAGAGGACGGACTTGAGCTGGAACGGCGTGAGCGCACGGTGCTTGCCGAGGATGAGCGCGCAGATGCCGGCGATGTGCGGGGTCGCGAAGCTGTTCCCGGTGCTGAGCAGCCGCCGGCCGCCCGGCCCGGCCACCGGCACCCGGACGCCCCGGGCGTAGAACTCCACCGGCGGCGACGGGTTGTAGTAGTAGGTCATCGGGTCGGGGCTGTCGTGGCTGGCCACCGAGATGACCGAGGCGAACGGCCACGGGTAGCTGCGCACCGGCATGTTGTGGGCGGACGCGACGATGACGCAGCGCCGGAAGTACGCGGCGTCCGCGAGGTCGCGCAGGGCCTCGCGGAAGTCGGGCTTGGTGGTCGAGAGGCTCATGTTGATGACGTCGAAGCCCTCCTCGATCGCCCAGGTCAGTCCGGTCAGCAGGGCGGCGCCGCTGCCGTGCCGGCCGCTGGACAGGACGCGGACCGAGGTGAGCGAGACCGCGGGGGCGAGGGAGCGGATCACGCTCGCGCAGGCTGTGCCGTGGCCGGACGCGTCGCCCGGTTCGACCGGGGTGACGGCGAGTTCGCCGTCCTCGCCGCGGACCACGTCCAGCGCACGGTCGAGCCCGCCGACCAACGGGTGGTCGCCGTCGACCCCGCTGTCGAGCACGCACACCCGGACGCCGGCACCGTCGGAGCCGCCCCAGGCCCACTCCGGGGTGACCGGTCCGAGCGGGGTGATGTCGAAGGGCTCCTGCGGCACCGTGGAGACGGGCAGGCTCCAGGCGGGCACACCCGGGAAGTGGTCGCGCGGGGGTCTGCGCCAGGGCGGCAGGCCGGCCGGCGGGGGTCCGGGCAGTGGGGGGTCTGCCGGCGGGGCCCCGGTCGGCGGGAGGTCAGTCATGGGTAGCGCCCTTCCCCGTGGGCTCCGCGGCGGCCAGCCAGGCGCGGATCCGGCCGGCCGGCAGGGTGGCGCCCTTCTGCTCGAACCTCCGCAGGGCCTCGGCCCCGGCCGCGTTCGCCCGGCTGCGCTCCCCGGCGGCGCGGAGCACGACCGCCAGGTCGAAGAGCGTCTCCCCGGCCAGGCACAGGTCGTCGGAGCCGTCGGCCAGGGACCGGGCGGCCAGGGCGGCGGCCACCGCCTCCTCGTGCCGGCCGTGGGCGGAGGCGATCCGGCCGCGGAGGGCGGCCGCGCCCAGCCGGGCCCGCAGGCCCGCACCGCCTCCCGTCCCGCCGTCGCCACCTTCCCTGTCGAGCCGGTCGAGCCGGTCCAGGGCGGACGTCGCGGCGGCGGTCCGGCCCTGGGCGAACAGCTCGCGGGCGATGGCGACTTCGGTGTTCCGGGTGTCCTGGGCGTACGCGGTGGTGCTCAGCACGCTCAGGCTCTGCCGGTAGCGCGCCTCGGCCACCTCGTGGGCTCCCGCCAGCGACTCCACGAAACCGGCGGCGTCCAGCACCACCGCGTCGGCCAGGTCGGCGTGCACCTCGCCGGAGTACGCGAGCGCGTCGGCCACGGTGCGGCGGGCGCCGTCGAGGTCGCCGCCGAGCGCCTCCAGGTGGGCCCTGGTCACCAGGACCGGGATGAGCAGGGCCCGGCCGGCCGCGAAACGGTGGCCGAGCAGGGCGCAGAGTTCCAGTCCGGCGGCCACCGGGGTCGGCGCCCACTGCGCCAACTCGCAGACGGCGCAGAGCAGTCGGTCCTCCTCGTAGCGGTCGCCGAGGGTCTGTGCGCGGGCCAGTGCGAGCCGCAGCGAGGCCTCGGCGGAGGCGGCGCGTTCGGCGGCGAGGTCGAGGTGGGCGGTGAGTTGGTGGAGGCGGCACCAGCCGAGGTCGTCCCCGGGGTCGCGTTCCAGCTCCGCCGTGAGCGCGGCCGCGTCGGCCGCCACGGCTCCGGGCGGGGCCAGGCCGAACCGGAGCCTGACGATGCCGCGCTGGACCGCGCAGACGGCCGTGTTGCGGGGGTCGCCCGGCAGTGCGGCCTCGGCGGCGGCGAGCGCGTCGCGGCACCGCCGCTCGTCCTGCAGCCAGATCCCGGCGTCGCAGACGTGCAGCGCGAGCGGGGCGTGCCGGGGGTCGCCGTCGGGCAGCAACTCGCGCCCCCGTTCCAGCAGTTGGACGGCTGCGGGCAGATCCTTGCGGGTCAGCGCGGCCATCCCCTCGGCGATCAGGGTGTCCGCCGCCGGGCCGGCCAGCGGCGGCAGGTCCCGCTCCCCCGGCCGCAGTTGGCGGCGCAGCCGGCTCGTCGCCTCGACGTGGTACACCACGGCCATCGCGTCCTGCGGCCGCTCCCGGCCGAACCGTTCGGCGAGGTGGCCGTGCCAGCGCTCGCGCCGGGTCTTGGGGGTGAACTCGTAGGCGGTGTCCCGCAGGAGGGCCTGCGCGAAGCGGTAGGTGCCGGCCGGGCCGCGTTCCAGGACGCGCCGCCGGGCCAGCCGCGCCATCGCCTCGTCGGCCTCGGCGGCGGCGAGACCGTCCGCCTCGGCCAGCTCGCGCAGCAGCTCCCGGGTGAACTCGCGCCCGATCACCGCGGCGAGCTCCAGCAGGCCGCGTTCGGCCGCGGGCAGTTGGTCCAGCCGGGCGCCGAGGATCGCCTGGATGGTGGGCGGGACCTGAGTGCCGGGGGCGGTCTCGGCGAAGACGTCCATGAGCTGCTCGGCGAAGAGCGGATTGCCGTCGCACAGGGTGGCGACCCGGCTGTTCACCTCCTGGTGCTGCTGCGGGTGGACGTCGCCGCGCAGCGCCAACCGCCCGACCAGTTCGGCGGTCTGGCCGGCGTCCATCGGCCCGAGTTCCAGCGTCGTCGCACACGGCTTGCCGCCGCCCCAGGCGCTGCGGAGGTCGAGCAGCTCGGGGCGGGCGACGCAGAGCAGCAGCACGGGGACGCCGTGCAGCCAGGTCGCGACCTCGTCGATGAGGTCGAGCAGGGTCTCCTCGGAGCGGTGCAGGTCGTCCCAGACCATGACGACGGCCCGCGACCGGCCGAGGACTTCGAGGAGCTGCCGCACCGCCCAGGCGATGTCCTCGACGCCGACCTGGCCGGTGACGCCGGTGCCGCCGGAGCCGCCGGTGCTGCCGTCCTGCTCCACCACGGTGCCCAGGGTACGGGCGACCAGGCCGGGCGCCGGCGCCCCGTCGGCGGGGCCGGCGTCCTCCGCGAGCAGCCGGCTGAGCGCGGGCCAGCCGCCGGGGAGCGAGCCGAGCATCTCGGCCAGCGGCCGGTAGGTGATCCCGCGGCCGTAGGCCGAGCAGCGGCCGGTCAGGACGGTCACCTCGCCGTCGGGCAGGCCGGCGAGGAACTCCCGGACCAGGCGGGACTTGCCGATGCCGGGCACGCCGAGCACCGTGGCCAGGCAGACCTGTCGCCGCAGCCTCGCCCGCCGGAAGCTGTGCGCCAGCTCCTCCAGTTCGTCGGTCCGGCCGATGAACGGGGTGACCGGCCCGGGGCTGTCGGCGGCCGGTGCGGGGTCGGTGACCCGCCATGCCGGGACCGGCCGGGCCTTGCCCTTCAGCTGCAGCGGCGCGACGGGCTCGATGCCGACCTGCCAGCGCACCACGGCCGCGGTGTCGGCGCAGAGCAGCACCTCGCCCGGCCGGGCGGCGGTCTGCAGCCGGCTGGCCGTGTTGACCGAGTCCCCGACGACCCGGAAGTCGTCCCCCGCCCTGGTGATCACCACGACGTCGCCGGTGCAGATGCCGGCCCGTGCCTCCAGCTTCACCTGGTAGCGGGCGTCGAGTTCGGCGGCGAGGCCGGCCAGCGCCGCGAGCGCCCCGGTGGCGGCGCGCACCGCCCGGACCGCGTCGTCCTCGTGGGCGACAGTGGCGCCGAAGGCCGCCAGGATCGCGTCGCCGATGAACTTCTCCACCACGCCGCCGTGTTCGGCGATGCAGGCGCCGCAGCTGGCGAAGTACCGGTCCATGACCTGCCGCAGCGGCTCCGGGTCCAGCCGCTCGGCGAGGGCGGTAGAGCCGACGACGTCCAGGAACAGCATGGACACCTTGCGACGCGTCTCGCGCTGCGGGGCGCCGGCCGCCAGCGGCGCGCCGCAGCCGGCGCAGAACCGGTCGGCGTCGGCGGCGTGGCGTCCGCACGCGGGGCAGTTCACCGGGTGCCCTTGAGGGTGGGCTCGGCCGGGCCGGGGCCGGGTCCGCCCCCGTTCCCGCCGTCGTCTCCGCCGCCGCCTCGGTCACCGTCGGGCCCGCTCCCGGGCTCGTCCCCGGCCTCGGCGTCGGGCTCGGCGTCGGGCCGGGCGGGACCGGGCCCGGCGGCCGGTGCGGCGTCCGGGCCGGGGAGGGCGAACCGCGCGCAGACGCCGGCCAGGACGACGACGACCCCGGAGGCGGCGAAGATCGTGTCGATCGGGCCGAACCGGATCCCGGCCGCCGAGCCGCTGAAGTCCCGCAGGCCGCTGCCGGCGAGCCAGCCGGCCAGCACCGCCGTCAGCATCGCCGCCAGCCGGGTGACCGGGTAGAACACGGCGAGCACCCGGCCCCGGAACTCCTGCGGGGTCGCGGCCAGCAGCAGCGGCGCCATGGCCGTGTTCAGCATGGTGATCGGCAGGATGAAGACGAACAGCACGCCCACGGCGGCGGGGAAGACGGTCTGCCGGGAGTACAGGACCAGCAGGGCGCCGCTGACCATCAGGCCGATCCAGGTCGTCCGCCGGGCGCCGATCCACCCCACCACCCGGCCCGCGGCCAGCGCGCCGGCGATCCCGCCGATCCCCGTCACCATGCCGAGGTAGCCGTACAGGTGGGCGGAGGCGTGCAGGTTCCCGGTGGCGAAGAAAACGTTCAGGGTGGACAGGGCGCCCACCCCGAGCTGGCCGACCACGGTGAGCAGCAGCAGCGCCACCAGGAACCGGCTGCGCACGAAGAACCGCAGGCCGGCCGTGAACTCCTTGGCCAGGCTGGCCCGTTCGGCGCCCGACCGGTCCGGGCCGGCGGCCGGTGCCGGCGGGATGTCCACCGAGCGGATGGCGACGTACGACACCAGGTAGGAGAGCGCGTTGAACAGCAGCGCCCACTGCAGTCCGACGGTGAACAGCAGCGGTGCGGCGAGCGGCGGGCCGACGATCCAGGCGGTCTGCCCGGTCGCCTGGGCGATGCCGGCCGCCCGCGCGCGGTCGGCGTCGTCGGAGACGAACTCCGCGACGACCGCGAACCGCGCCGGGGTGAAGAACTGGCCCGCCGCGTTGAGGACCAGCACGGTCAGGTAGATCAGGCCGAGCCAGACCCCGGCCGGGAGGTCCCCGGCGGGCAGGAAGGAGACGGCGGTCAGCGCGGCGACCAGTCCGCCGCGGATGACCTCGGTGCCGAGCATCGTGGCGCGTTTGTCCCAGCGGTCCACGAAGACGCCGGCGAGCGGGCCGACGAACAGGACGGCGGCGCTGGTCGCCAACACGACACCGCTGACCGCCTGCGGCCCCCAGGGCTTCCCCTTGGCCAGCACGGTGGCCACCCAGAGCACGAGGGTGGTGCCGAACACGGCGTCCCCGACGGAGGAGACGGCCTGGCCGAACCAGAGGCGGGTGTACTCGCGGTTGATGAGGGTCGGCGGGAAGGTCATGCGGCACCCGCCGGGGAGACGAGCAGCGTCATCAGGGCGGTCACCAGGGTGGTGTGGTAGGCCTTCGCGAAGAACGCCCCGGCCGGGTCGGCCGCCGTCACCCCGGTGCCCGCGGACCGTCCGGGGATCGCGCCGTCGCCCTGCTGGGCCCGGGTCAGGCAGGCGACGGCGGCCCTGCCCCAGGGGGTGCGCAGCGGTTCCAGGCCCAGGCAGACCTGGGTGATCAGCAGCTCGGCGGCCAGGTCCCACCAGTCGCGCCGGACGCAGTGCTCCAGCAGGCGGCGGACCAGCTCCGCCGCGTCCGCCCGGGCGCCGGCGGACAGCCCCGGGCCGGTCCGGCCGAAGTCGGTCAGGTAGAAGGCGGAGTGCGTGACGGCGTACGCCTCGGGGACGGTGACCGGCGCCTCGCCGTCCGGCACGGCGCGTTCGGCGGCCTCGGCGGGCAGCGTGACGAGGACGTTCCGCGCGACGAGGTCCCGGTAGGGCTCCACCGTGTGCGGCACGCCGGCCTTGTCGGCGTAGTACCGCAGTTCCAGCCGCTGGTAGGGCGACCTCCCCCGCGGTGACAGGTCGTCGGCGGCCAGCCCGGCGAGCACGGCCCGGCACGGCCGGTCGTCGATGCCGTCGGGCGCCAGCGCGGCGTAGACCAGCCCGTAGTAGGCGGCGCAGCGGGGTTCGGCGGTGACGAGCCGGGGGAAGTCCGGGTGCTGCCAGAGTGTGCGGACCAGCGCGGTCACCCGGTCGAGCCGGGGGTCGTCGCCGGTGTCCAGCCGGGCCCAGCAGTGGCGGAGCAGCGCCAGCTCCAGCGCGGCCTTCGCGTCGGCGTACGCCGTGCCGTGCGCCGGGCGGCCCGGGCCCCGCGCGTACGGGTCGAAGCGGTCGAGGTTCCGGTCCAGCCAGCCGAGGGCGCCGGCGGACAGCCGGCGCAGGTCCGGCGGCAGGGCGTAGGGCGGCAGGGCGTCCGGGATCGTGGCGGCCGGCGGCAGGGCGTCCGGGGGCGTGGTCACAGGCGCCCCGTCTCGTCGAGGTAGTCGAGCAGGGCCGCGTCCACCGTGTCGTGGAAGTCCGCGAGCGTGTGGCGGTCCTCGGTGCGCCGGTAGAGGTCCTCGCAGCCGACCCAGCGTTCCCGGGTGACCGCGCCGGGCAGGTACCCGCCGGTGATCGTGCCGACCTCCCAGTCGGCCCGGCCCGCGGTCTCCCAGCAGCTCGCCAGCGTGCCGTCCGCGCTGACCACCGCGCCGTAGCGGCCGTCGCCGTAGCCGCAGGTGACGCACGGCCGGTGGGCCTGCGGGCGGCTCACGGTGAAGCCGAGGTCGAGGGCGCGGCGCTGCCAGCGGGTGAAGCGGGCCGACAGGTCGCGGCTGTGCAGGAGGTCGTTGCCGTAGCCGATGCCCACGTCCCCGACCTGGGCGAAGTACAGGGTGCACCGGGCGGGGTCGAGCGCCGCGGCGAGCCGGTCGACCAGCGCGTCGACGCCCCGGTAGGTCTCCCGGGAGACGTTCACCCGCAGGATCCACCGGAGTGGGGAGACCGCGGAGGCGCGGACGATGTTGCGGACGGTCGTGTCGAAGGTCCCGCCGCCGTCGGCCCGCCGGATCCGGATCCGGTCGTGGTCGGGGCGGTCGCCGTCGAAGCTGACCTGGACGGAGCGCAGCCGGAGGCCGGCCAGCCGGGCGGCCAGGGCCGGGCTGAGCAGGGTGGCGTTGGAGATCATCCAGGCGGACGCCAGTCCGTGGCCGGCCGCCCGTTCCAGCAGCTCCAGGCAGCCGCGCGGGTTGAGCAGGGGCTCCCCGCCGAACAGCAGGACCCGGAGCTCCGTCACGCCGGCGGCGGCCATCCGCCGGTCGGTGAAGTCGAGGATCGAGTCGATGGTCCGCGAGGTCAGGCGCGTCCGGGCGATCCGCGGCGGACGGCTGCCGCCGTCCGGGTCCTGACCGGTGTTCTGGAAGCAGTAGCCGCAGCCGAGGTTGCAGTTCGTGCTGGTCAGCACGGTCAGCGAGAAGCTGTGCGGGAGTGCGGTGGTCAGCAGGCCGTGGTCGCGCAGCCGGCGTTCGGTGCCGGGCAGCAGCCGTCCGTCGGCGGTCAGCTGTCCGTCGCGCAGGCGGGCCAGCCCGCCGCCCGGGCCGAGGAACCACCAGTTCCGCTCGCCGCGGAGGATGCGGGCGCCGGCCGGGTTCCCGGTGCGTTCCTGCGCCCGGGCCCCGGTCACCGCGTCCCCCGGACGGCCGCCGGCGGCTCGTCGGCGCGGTCCGCCCCGCCGGGGCGCCCGTGCAGGACGATCAGCGTGGCGAGGGCGGTCACCAGGGTCGACTGGTAGGCCTTGCGGAAGAACTCCACGGTGGTCGGGGCCTCGTCCGCCCGGTCGCCGGCGGACCGTCCGGGGATCGCGCCGCCGGGTGACTGGACCTCGGCGAGCATCCGCAGCCCGGCCGCCCCGGACGGCGTGCGCAGCGGGTCGAGGCCGAGGCAGTGCTGCGCGAGCACCAGCTTGCCGGTCAGGTCCCACTCCTCGCGGCGCACGGTCTCCTCGGTGAGCCGGCGGACCCGGTCGCGGGCGTGCTCCAGGGCCGCGCCGGTCAGCACGGCGTCCGGGTGGCCGCGGCCGGGGGTGCGGAAGCCGAAGTCGGTCAGGTGGAACACCGTGTGGGTGACGTCGCAGACGTCCAGGTCGGCCAGCGGCCGGTGGTCGCCGTGCCGGGCCAGCCGGCCGGCCTCGTACAGTTCCCGGTAGGAGCGCAGGTGGTGCCGGAGCCCGGCGAGGTCGGCGTAGTACCGGGTCTCCAGGCTGCCGAAGGCCGACTGCCGGCGCGGGGCCGGGAAGCCGTCGGCCGCCAGTTCGGCGAGCACGGCGGGGTGCGGGCCGTCGGTGAGCCCGGCGGGTGCCAGCGCGCCGTAGGCCAGCCGGAACTGCCAGGCGTAGCGGGGTTCGGCGGCGAGCTGGGCGGGGAAGCCGGGGTCGCGCCAGACGCGTTGGACGGTCCCGGTGACCTCCGGCAGGCCGGGGTCCTCCGGTGCGGCCCGTTCCCAGGAGCGGCGCAGCAGGGCGAGCTGCAGCAGGGCCTTGACCCGCGGGGTGAGCGGCAGCTCGGCGCGGCCCGACGGCGAGTCAAGAAAGCCCGAGTGGAGGCGCATCCAGTGCAGCGCCCCCGTCGACAGTTCCGCCACGACCGCTGTGTCCAGGCCTGCTGATCGCGTACCCATGGTTCTCCCGGTTCTGTGTGGAGGTGGCCGGCTGCCCGGCCGCGTGCTCGATGACCTCGGCCGCGCGGGCGGCGCCGTCCGCGGCGGCCAGCCGCCGGCCGAGCCGACGGGCGCGCTCCCGCAGCAGGTCGTCCCGCCAGGCCGCTTCGACCGGCGCGGACGCGTCCGGCGCCGCCGTTCTCGGGACGTGCACGGCCACGCCGGCCCGGAGCAGGGCGCCGGCGAGCAGCGGCTGCTCGGAGCCGTTGGGCGAGACGCCGAGGGCCCGGCCGCGCAGCAGGGCGGCGAGCACCGGGGCGGACGTGCCGCTGGTCAGCACCAGGCCGGCCAGGTCGACCAGCGGCCCCAGCCACGGCTTGCGGACGAGCAGGAGGTCGGCCCCGGGGGCGGGTCGCGGGTCGGTCGATCGTCCCTGCTCGACGACGGCCTGGAACGGGCCGCCGGTGAAGGCCGCGTTGAGGCGGGGCCACGGGCTGCCGCCGCCGAAGAAGCGGCCCAGGTGGACGTAGACGACGGGTTTGCCGGAGCGCTCCAGGTGGGCCCGGACCGCCGCCAGCTCGGCCCGGTCGGCCGCGGGTTCCCAGGCGAGCGGCCCGACCTGGTGCACCCGCTCGGGCAGCACCGCGCCCGGGTGCTCCAGTTCCGGGCCGCCGCGCAGCAGCAGCGCCTCGCCGAGCAGCGGGCCGCCGGCGTCCCGGTGCCGGGCCCAGCGGGACGGCCGCCCGGCCAGTCCGGCCTGCTCCCGGGTGGCGGCGTACAGGTCCAGGCACTCGCGGGTGCGGTTCTCCCTGGTCCGGCCGAACTGCGGCTCGCCGTCGCCGCCGCTGCGGTAGTCCCACAGGTGGACGGAGAGCCCGATCACCGCCACCGGGATGTCCAGCGTCTCGGCGGCGAGCAGCGCGCCGTTGCACAGCACCGAGGTGACCAGCAGGTCGGCCCGGGCCTGCCGGGCGGCGCGCAGGACCGCCCGGTACTGCGCCGCCCCGGTGGTGCCCCACCAGGTGGCGGAGAAGGCCCGCCGGCCGCCGAAGTCCTCCGCCGCCGCGAACGGCAGGCCGGCCTCGGCCGCGACGGGGGCGGCGGTGCCCGGAGAAGCCCAAGCCGGAGCTGACCGCCGAGGACGAGGACAAGGTCCGCGGGCTGCTCGACCGGCACGGCGAGCGGGACTCGCTGGGCTAC
>NZ_JBEYVJ010000026.1:0-45109 GCF_040643935.1 Kitasatospora sp. NPDC047058
GGCAGGCTGATCCCGGTTTCGCCCCTCAGGAAGGACTTCCATGGCCGAGAACCTCGTGGCAACGTTCAAGACCAGCCGAGGCACGTTCACCTGCGCCGCTGCCGCCTTCGCGGCGACCACGGCCGGCAGCGGCTCCGCCGGGAAGCGCCGGTCGACGGCCTTCATCACGCGGCGCCCGAGGTTCTGGAACGGGATCTCCACCAGCCGGTAGCTGAGGTAGCTGATCACCAGCAGCGCCACCGTGAAGCCGGCCAGCTGCAGGCTCTTGTCCTTCCACCCGGTGACCGGCCCGTGGCCGTCCAGCATCCACTCCATGCCGTGGATCAGCGGGTTGTGCAGCAGGTAGACCGAGTAGCTGATCGCGCCCAGCCAGCTCAGCGCCCGCGGGAAGCGGCGCTTGCGCAGCAGCATGCCGGCCACGAACACCGTCCAGGCGGCCAGGTACGCGAACGAGAACGCCATCCAGGAGCCGGTCCACGTCCGCCACAGGGCCGGGCCGCGGTTGTACAGGTAGCCGGAGAGGACGCCCGCGGTGGCCACGAACGCGCAGCAGAGGACGGCCGGGAGCCGCTCGATCTGGCCGTGCTCCAGCCGGTAGAGCACCGTTCCGGCGAACATCGTGGCGAAGATGATCATCGTCTCGAAGGCGGTGGACCGGCTGTTGAGCAGGATCAGCGTCAGGCCGAGGCCGCCCAGCATCAGCCCGCCCCAGCGGGCCAGGTCCGCCCGGCCGGAGAAGATGCAGACCATCGCCATGACCACCACGACGCCGCCCGCGGCCACCAGGTGCCGGGTGGAGGCCAGGTCGGTGGAGATCGTGCCCAGCCCCAGCCAGGAGCCCAGGAGCAGCGCGAAGGCCGCGAAGGCGAGTGCCACCGGGGCGCTGCGCCGGTGCCAGTTCATGACGAACAGGGCCGTCACGAAGTAGTAGAAGAGCATCTCGTAGGTGAGCGTCCACATCACCCCGATGACGTTCGTGATGCCCATCATGTCCTGCAGCATCATCCCGTTGCCCGCCAGCGTGAGCAGCGGGTGGTCGAAGGCCCAGCCCTGCACCGCCGAGAAGTTGCGCGGGAGGACCAGCAGGCTGCCGGTCACGGCGACGACCACCACGGGGAGGATCCGGAAGAACCGCCCGGCCCAGAACGCCCGGACGTCGCCGCGCCGCTCCAGCGAGGCGGGGATGATGTACCCGCTCACCAGGAAGAACAGCATCACGCCGAAGATGCCGGGGTCCAGGTAGTGCGGCACCCGGCTGCCGTGGGGGACCCACAGGAACGGCAGCGCCAGGTGGTAGGCCGCAACGGACAGCGCGGCTATGCCGCGCAGGGCGTCGAGCCAGCCGAGCCGCGCGGCGGTGGGGGAGGGGGCACCGGAGGCCGTGGTGCGGCCGGTGCGCCGGTTCGATGCGCGTTCGATCGGGTTCACAGGCGGAGGCTAGCCCAGGTCGAATCCGCTTCAACGAGCGGGGGAGTGTGAATGTCCCCACGTGTAGAGACCGTGGCCGGAACGTGATCATGGACCGGCCCATGGTCGATTTGCGGCGATCAGGTACACATGTTCGGTGAGCTCGCAGATATTCCCCTCCGACATCCAGCAGACGCTCGACCTGGTCGGCATCTTCGTCTTCGCCCTCTCCGGGGGGCTGCTCGCCGTCCGCAAGAACATGGACATCTTCGGGATCTGCGTGCTCGCCGAGGTCACCGCGCTGGGCGGCGGGGTGATGCGCGACCTCGTCATCGGGGCTACGCCGGTGGCCGCGTTCACCAACCTGGGGTACTTCGTCACCCCGCTCGCGGCCGGCCTGGTGGTGTTCTTCCTGCACCCCGAGGTCGAACGGATCAACCGCGCGGTGCAGACCCTGGACGCGCTCGGGCTCGGCCTGTTCTGCGTCACCGGCACCGCCAAGGCCCACGACTTCGGCCTCGGCGCGGTCGCCGCGGTCGCGCTCGGCATGGTGACCGCCGCCGGCGGCGGCGTGATGCGCGACGTCCTGGCCGGCGAGATCCCCTCGCTGCTCCGCTGGGACCGCGAGATCTACGCCGTGCCGGCACTGGTCGGCGCCGCGCTGGTCGCGGTGCTGATCGCCGTCGACCACCTCACGGCGCTCACCGGGACGGCCGCCGCACTGGCCGCCTTCCTGCTGCGGATGTTCGCCCTCAAGTACGGCTGGCGCGCACCGCGGGCGTGGCACCGCAACGGTTCTCGCACCAGCGAGGAGTAGGGGAGCCGCCGTACGCCAGCGAGATCGCCTCGGTCGTGCAGAGCAGCTCCGGCAGCAGCCGGACCAGTTCGAACGGGGCCATCTCGTAGGTCGGGGCGCTCACCGCGCACGCGGCCACCGGCCGTCCGGCGCTGCCGGCCACCGGCGCGGCCAGACAGGCCACCGGCTCCCGGAGCTCGGCCGACTCCGCGGCCCAGCCCTGGCGGCGGACCCTGGCCAGTTCGGGCGGCAGCTCCTCCTCGCGCACCCCGTCCGAGGGCAGGCCGGCCAGCAGCACCCGGCCGATCGCGGTGCCGGCCGCCGGTGCCCGCCGCCCGATCCGGGACGGCCGGGCGGCACCCGCCCGCCACCGGCCGGCCAGCTCGTCCAGGTAGAGCACCTCGCCGTCCTGCAGCACGGCGAGCTGGACGGTCACGCCGAAGCGCTGGTGGAGCGCCGCCAGGTAGGGCGCCGCGATCTGCCGGACGTCGATCTCCTCCAGCGCCCGGTGGGCCAGTGAGAGCACCCGGCCGCCGAGCCGGTAGCGGCGGTCGGACTGGCGGTGGACGAAGCCGTGCTCCTCCAGCGTGCGCAGCAGCCGCAACGCGGTGGACTTGTGCACGCCGATGCCCGTCGCGGCCTGTTCGAGGGTCACCGGGCCGTCGCCGAGCGAGCCGAGGATGGTGAGCGCGCGATCGACCGACTGCGACATCCCCGCCCCCAGTCCTGTCCCGTTCGGCCGCATTTGCGGTGGGCCGTCAGGCTATCCGCTCGCCCCGGCACCCGGCCAAACCGGAACCGGACGCGGACGTCCGGTCGGTGGGCCCCCGTCACGGCGGCCGTGGCCGGATTGCGACGGTGGCCCTGGCGGTGCCGGGCGGCCCTCTACAATCGGATGGTTATGCCATACCTGGACCATGCGGCGACCACGCCGATGCTGCCCGAGGCGATCGCCGCGATGACGGCGCACCTGGGGGTCGTCGGCAACGCCTCCTCCCTGCACGCCTCCGGCCGCCGGGCCCGCCGCGTGGTCGAGGAGGCCCGCGAGTCGCTCGCCGACTCGCTGGGCGCCCGTCCGAGCGAGATCGTCCTCACCGGTGGCGGCACCGAGTCCGACAACCTCGCGGTCAAGGGCCTGTACTGGGCCCGCCGGGACGCCGACCCGGTCCGGACCAGGGTGCTGAGCAGCCCGGTCGAGCACCACGCGGTGCTGGACGCGGTGCACTGGCTCTCCGAGCACGAGGGCGCCACCGTCGAGTACCTGCCGGTGGATGCGCTCGGCCGGGTGCACCCGGCGGCGCTGCGCGAGGCGATCGAGCGCGACCCGGCGTCCGTCGCCCTGGTCACCGTGATGTGGGCCAACAACGAGGTCGGCACCGTCCAGCCGGTCGCCGAACTCGCCGCCGTGGCCGCCGAGTACGGCATCCCGATGCACGCCGACGCGGTCCAGGCGCTCGGCCAGGTGCCGGTCGCCTTCGCCGGGTCCGGGCTCACCGCGCTCACCGTCACCGGCCACAAGATCGGCGGCCCGTACGGCATCGGCGCCCTGCTGCTGTCGCGTGGCGCGGCCCCCGTCCCGTTGCTGCACGGCGGCGGGCAGGAGCGCGACGTCCGCTCCGGCACGCTGGACGCGCCCGCCGCCGCGGGCTTCGCGGCCGCCGCCGCGCTGGCCGTCGAACGGCGGGCCGAGCACACGGTCACCCTCGGCGCGCTGCGGGACGAGCTGGTCGCCTCGGTGCTGGCCGCCGTCCCGGACGCCGTCCTCAACGGCGACCCGGCGGCCGACGGGCGGCTGCCCGCCAACGCGCACTTCTCCTTCCCCGGCTGCGAGGGCGACGCGCTGCTGATGCTGCTCGACGCCCAGGGCATCGAGTGCTCCACCGGTTCGGCCTGCTCGGCGGGCGTCCCGCAGCCCAGCCACGTGCTGCTGGCGATGGGCGTCGACCCGCTGCTGGCGCGGGCGTCGCTCCGCTTCTCGCTCGGGCACACCTCGGTGCGGGAGGACGTGACGGCGCTCGCGAAGGCCATCGGCCCGGTGGTCGAGCGGGCGCGGAACGCCGGCCTGGCGTCGGTGCGGCGCTGAGGCCGGGGCGGCGGCTGCCGCCGGGGCCGCGCCGGTGTCCGTGCGGCGCCGATATCGGCTCGGGGAACAGTCGGCCGAGCACGTAGGCTTGTCGGCATCATGACTGACTTCCCGGGTGCCCCGACCACTCCGTCCACCGGCCGCCTGCGCGTGCTCGCGGCGATGTCCGGCGGAGTCGACTCCGCCGTCGCCGCCGCCCGCGCCGTCGAAGCGGGGCACGAGGTGACCGGCGTGCACCTGGCGCTGTCCGCCAACCCGCAGTCCTTCCGTACGGGCGCGCGCGGCTGCTGCACCATCGAGGACTCCCGGGACGCCTGGCGGGCGGCCGACGTGATCGGCATCCCGTTCTACGTCTGGGACCTCGCGGAGCGGTTCCGCGAGGACGTCATCGACGACTTCGTCGCCGAGTACGCGGCCGGCCGGACGCCGAACCCCTGCCTGCGCTGCAACGAGAAGATCAAGTTCGCCGCGCTGCTCGACAAGGCGGTCGCGCTCGGCTTCGACGCCGTCTGCACCGGCCACTACGCCCGGATCGTCGACCTGCCGGACGGTACGCGCGAGCTGCACCGGGCCGTGGACGCGGCGAAGGACCAGTCCTACGTGCTGGGCGTGCTCGACGCCGACCAGCTCGCCCACTCGCTCTTCCCGCTGGGCGACACCACCAAGGACGTCATCCGCGAGGAGGCCGAGCGCCGCGGCCTGGCGGTCGCGAAGAAGCCGGACAGCCACGACATCTGCTTCATCGCGGACGGCGACACCCAGGGCTTCCTGGCGAAGCACCTCGGCACGGCCACCGGCGACATCCTGGACACCGACGGCACCAAGCTCGGCGAGCACGACGGCGCGTACGGCTTCACCATCGGCCAGCGCAAGGGCCTGCGGATCGGCCGCCCGGCCGCGGACGGCAAGCCGCGCTACGTGCTGGACATCTCCCCGGTGAACAACACCGTGACGGTCGGCCCGGTCGAGGGCCTGGACGTGACGGCGCTGACCGCCATCCGCCCCCGCTGGTGCGGCACCGAGCCGCTCGCCGACGGCCGCTACACCGCCCAGCTCCGCGCCCACGGCGAGGAGGTGCCGGTGAGCGCCTCGGTGGTGGACGGCGAGCTCCACGTCCGCCTGGACTCCGCGGTGCGCGGCATCGCCCCCGGCCAGGCCGTGGTCCTCTACGACGGCACCCGCGTCGTCGGCTCGGCCACCATCGCCACCACCGAACGCCCGGCCGTCAACGCGTAGTCCGACGACACGGGCGGGCTAGGCGGACGCCGACCAGCCCGCCCGTGCCACATTGGTGTTCGCACCTGCACGGCTGCTTGACATCCCGGTCGGACCGTCGGGCCCCTACGCCTCGTACTCCCATGGGTTGAGCACGAGGGCTCCTGTCCGTGCCAGGTGTTTGATGTTGCGGCTCACCAGCGTCCAGCCGTTGGCGAGGGCGGTCGCAGCGATCAGTGCGTCCGGCGGGTCGATACTCGTTCCGGAGCTCTTGAGCTGCCGGTGGACGGCGAGGTACGCGAGCGCCTCACGCTCGCCGACGGCAGCGATCCGGTCTCGGTAGGTATCGCGAATGCCCTCAAGTGCCCGCTCGAACCCAGCCCGTCGTAGCGGGTCGGGTGCCGCCGGCTTCGGCCGGGTGGTGATCTCGGCGACCACGTTGGTGTCGAGCAGGTAGATCATTCGCCGCCCGCCGCGTCGTCATAGGAGCGCTCCCCGAAGTCCAGCCCTTCGAACGGGGCCGACAGCAACTGGTCGAGAAACCCGTCGCTTCCGAGCGTCGCCCAGCGGTGGAGCATGGCGGGCAGCGCGTCGATGTCGGTGTCGGCCAGCTCGGCGTCGAAATGCTCGACCTGGTCTGCAGGCAGGGAGTCCCGGATCTCCCGGATCGTCCGCAGAGGATGCGGCTCGTCGGGGCGGCGCGGCGGAAGCGGCAAATCCGGGGCAGTGCTCATGGTCGGCTCCTCCTCGTTTGCAGACCGCTGGGCCGTGAGACCACTCCAGCCTAAAGTTCATCGGCCTCCGCTGTCAGTCGCCCTGGAGGACGCCGACCCGGACGCCCGGCAACGGGACCGCCCAGTGGTACGGGTGCGTCCGGGTTGCCCCGGGCCCGGCCGTCCGCACCGGCCGTCCGCACCGGACGGCCGGGCCGTTCATTGTTGCGGAACGGGGTTGTCCGGGGTGTCCAGCCACACGTACTGCCCGTACGGGGTCACCGTCAGTCCGAACCGCTCGTACCCGGGGCGGCCCCGGCCGGCCCACCACCGGTACGTGGCGGCCACCTCGTCCCAGAGCCTGCGGGGGCCGGACTGGTACACCTCGTACTCCGTGCGGCCCCGCTCGTGGTCGACCGAGGCCCACGACAGCGTGTCGCGGCTGTAGAGCCAGAGCGTGTAGGCGCCGTCCTCGTACCGTTCCGCCCGCCAGAACGTGCCGGGGACGCCGGACCCGATAACGAACTGCTCGAACCACCCTCCGGTCTCCGGAGGGGCGAGGGTGGTCAGGCTCCTCACCCCGTCGGCCGGCCACTCCCGTCCGTGCAGGTAGTCGGCGAAGGGCGGCCGGTCCGTGCGCTGTTGCCGCAGCCGCATGAACGCGGAGCCCCGGGTGAACCTGCCGCTCGCGCCGCTTCCGTCGTCGTGGACCGTGAGACGGACGATCTGCTCGCCGCCGTACTCGGTGCCGAACGGGGCGAGGATGATCCCGCCGGGGGACGTCTGTTCCAGCCACGCCGGAGGGATCTCCAGCAGGGAGCACGTGGCGATGACCCGGTCGTACGGAGCACCCTCGGCCCACCCCAGGCGCCCGTCGCCCTCGATCACGGTCGGTCCGAGTCCGGCCCGGTCCAGGTTCCGCCGGGCGCCGCGGGCGACGTCCGGGTCGAACTCGACGGTGACCACGTTGCGGCCGCCCAGGCGGTGGGCGAGAAGACCGGCGTTCCAGCCCGTCCCGGCGCCGATCTCCAGCACCCTGTCGCCGGGGTGCACGTCCAGGTCCCGGAGCATCGAGAAGACCATGGTCGGCATCGAGTTGGAGGAGCTCGGGGTCGTGCCGAGCCCGTCGCCCTCGTGGTCGCCGTCGTCCCACTGCGTGGTGAGCGGGATGTCCGAGTGGACGGCCCGCCGCCAGGCTTCGGGGTCCTGCGACCGGGACACCGCGGGGTTCTGCCCGGTGCCGTCCGCGATGCCCGGCCAGATGCGGTCCGGGACGAAGAGCTCGCGGGGTACGGCCTTGAAGGAGGGGAGCCAGTCCGAGGAGAGCGCGCCGCCGGCCACCAGCGCGGAGGCGAGCCCCTGTGGGCCCGCCTCCCGGTGCGTCCCGCCGGTCACTTGCCGCCGCCGCTCGCCGGGGACGAGCCGTCGGAGGTGTTGCCGCCCTCGTCCGAACCGCCGCCGCCGTGCCCGGCGCCCTTGTTGCTGTCGTCCTGCTGGCCGCCGCCCTTGCCGTTGCCGGAGCCGCCTCCGTGCTTGCCCATGTCCGTACCTCCGTGCTGGCTGTTGGTCCGGCAGGCGGTCGCCTGCCGGGTGCTGCCTGGGTTTCGGGAGTGCCCGCGCTACCGGTCCGGGGGCCGGGGCGAGGGAAGGCCGTCGGGCTTCGGCGTGGGGGGCGGGGGCTGCGGAGTGGTCACGGTAGTGCTCCTTTCGGTAGCGGCGGGACGCGCGGGAGATGAGCGGATGTGTCCGGCCAGCACGAGTGCCGCCGCGACGAGGTGGATCAGGGCTGCTGCCGACACGGCACACGCGGTCCAGAGGGGATGCGACCCGTCCGGCCTCAGGGGCGGTTCCGTCACCAGGAGATGTCGGCGTGGACGACCTTGCCGAGCGGTTCGACGGTGACGCCCCACCGTCCGTCGGTGAGTTGGTGGACGAGAGCGAGCCCACGGTGGCATTCGTCGTCGTCGGAGGCGCGGAGAAGCACGGGGAGGGAGCGCGAGCCGTCCCGCACCGAGATTCGGACGGTGGCGTGGGCGATGAGCTCGATGCTGACCGTCATGGCCAGCTGGCACCCCGTCTTCGCCGCGTTGGTCACCAACTCGCTGGTGACCAACGCGGCGGTGTCGATCAGGTGGGACAGCCCCCATGCCGTGAGCGTCGCACGGACCAACCGCCGAGCCCGTCCTGCCGACTCGGGCCGATATGGCAACAGAGCCTCTCCTGACGAGAGTATCGGCGTCTGTGATTCAGTAACGAGGGATGCGGGGGTCGCCAGCAGCGCGCGCGACATGACAACTCCGATGGGGGGAGTGGGCGTGGGCATTGCTCCGGGAAGAACGGAGGCTAGCTCCCGATCTGGCTTGGTCCCGGACGGCAATGCCTGATTGGTCGTCACCAGTCCAGAATCGTCCGGTGCTCGGGCTTCCGGCAGGGTCGCGGTGAGTACCCACGGTGAAGTCGGCGTGACCGCTACGCTCGCAACAGGCATCAGTTTCGGGAGGCTTCGTGTCGGCACCGCAACCGCTCCCCGCGCATCTTCTCGTGGATCCGCAGTTCGCGGCGGCATGCGCCACCCGTCGGATCGCTGCTGTGTTCCAAGCGGCCAAGCGCGCGGGCATCGGTCCCGCGCAGATCGCTCGCCGGACCGGCCTGTCCACCAGTCGGGTCACCGAAATCACGACCGGTGGTCGCACGGTATCGAGCATGGACGTCATTGAACGCATCGCCGATGGCCTTCGGATCCCCGGGCGCATGCTGGGCCTCGCAGACCGACCGTGGGAGGCGACGCCGGGGCCGGCGGTCTACCAAGTCGCGTCGGTACCAGAGACCTGGGAAGTGCTGGACATGCTCAGCCGCTCGACTGCGTCCGACGCCACCCTCGCGCACCTTGAGGCTGCGGTTGCTGATGCTGCTTACCGGTACCCGATGACGCCGCCGGCAGAATCGGTTCCCGTCCTCCAGCGGCAGCTTGTTGGCGTGCACGAGTTGCTCGGACGCCCGCAGTCGCTTGCCGCCCGGCGCCGAAGCGTAAGGATACTGGCCGTCGTCTCAGGCCTTCTCGGTCTCGCCAACCACGATCTTGGCGACCGCCGACGCTCGGACGCCCACTTTCACCTTGGCCGCACCGCTTCCGATGAGGGCGAGGCGGACGAGCTGACAGCGTGGTTGCTGGCCATTCGGTCCATCGTTGAGTACACCGCTGGCCGCCAGGAGCACGCTGCTGAGCTTCTCCGGCAGGCCGTAGCCCTGGCCGCGGGTGCTGGCCCGCGACGCCGTGCGTGGGTCGCAGCGAACCATGCGCGGGCGCTGGCCGCGCGGGGAGACCGAGCGGAGGCCTGTGCGGCACTTGACCAAGCCGCACACCTGCTCAACACAGCCGCCGACTATCCCATCGGAGGCCTCGACTTCTTCACCAGTGCAAGGCTTGATGGCATCGCCGGGGAGACGTACGTGCACCTCGGCGAGTACGGGGCTGCTGCCAAACTCCTGGAGGCGGCCATCGGGCGCCGCGCCGAGGCCGACATCAAAGGTCGCTCTGTGCTCACGATCGACCTTGCCGAGTGTCGCCTCGGCCAGGGTGACCTCGACGCCGCGTGCGAGTTGGCGCATGCCGCATTCGATCTCGCCGGAAGCACGGTCGTCCAACCGCTCATCCTGCGTGCTCGCTCATTCCAGACCGCTCTTAGTCCCTGGCGGTCCGCAGGTCCGGTGCGAGAACTCGCAACGCGCGTGAGAGAGTCGGAACACCAGCTCGCACGCGCTTGAGGAGGGCTCGGAGTGGAGTGGACGTCGTACGGCCGGCGGAGGGTCTACGACTCCCCGTGGGTCGAGGTGTGGCTCGACGACGTCGACATCCCTGGTGTCGGCCGGATCGACCACCACGTCGTTCGGATGCCCAAGCCATCGGTGACCTCGGTTGTCACCAACGAAGCCGGCGAGTTCCTGCTGATCTACCGGCACCGGTTCATCACCGGCCGGTGGGGCTGGGAGGTTCCGGCTGGATGGGTGGAGCCGGGCGAGGACCTTGTCGAGGCGATCGCCCGCGAGGTCGAGGAAGAGACCGGTTGGCGACCGGGGCAAGTGGAGTCGCTGACCGAGTACGACGCACTTGCCGGAATCTCGACGATGCACTTCACCGCATTCCACATCACCGGCTGTACGAGGATCGGCGAGCCGACCGACGTGTCCGAAGCGACGCGGGTTGAGTGGATGTCGGAGGCCGAGGTCGTGAAACTGCTGACCAGCGGAGGCGTTCCGGACGGGCCGTCGCACGCCGCGTTGTCCTTCTACCTCGGGCCGTACCGGATCGCTCGCGGCATAGCCTGACGGTATGGCGGAGCGCCTCGGCGGCCGGCCTCACAACCGAGTCCATCAGGCAACCCGCAGCGGTCGGTGACCTGGCTGGAGTGGGGCGGAAGGTCCGCCTCGTGCGGCGAGCAGCCCGGCGTACGAGCACTCACCGCAGTGAATCTATGACTGTCCGTCAAATCTGCCGCTCTCTCGGCGTAAAATGCAATGGCCACCACCCAGTTGGGTGGTGGCCATTACTGCGCGTGCGTCTGCAACTTGGCGGTTCCGACGTCCGCGCACTCCAAAGCTCGGCCAGTATGCCAGCCAGGCTGCCTTCCGGCTCGTATATCGGCCACGAAAGGCTGAACGTGCACGTCGTCGCCACCGACTCCCTCGCCCTCGCCCGCCCCACCGGCACCCCACCCGCGAACGAGTTCCGGGTCCGCATCGGCCAGTGGATGCAGAGCGTCCCGACGGGCGGGCCCTGGAAGTCGCTCGGCCCCTCCTTCGTCCTCTTCCTCATGCACGCCGCACAGAAGGCCGACGCGGACGGGACCAACCTCCACTGCCCGCCGTCCAACCTCTGGTTCTCCCGCGCCTGCCGGGTCTCCAAGGACTCCGTCCCCGGCTTCTACCGCGCCGCCGAGGCCGCCGGAGTGATGGCCCTCGTCCACGGTCCCTCCGGCACCCGGGTGCGGGGCTACGCCGTCACCATGCCCCTGGGCGGCGCCCCCGACTGGGACGCCGCCCTCACCGTCCTGCGCGCCGACGCCCGGCGCGTCAAGCAGGAGCTGCTCCGCTGTTCCACCGGCAAGCCCGCACGTGCGGAGTCCCACAGGTCCGCACGTGCGGTGCTGCCGCAGCCGCGCTGTGGTGAGCGGATGTCCGCACGTGCGGAGCCGGCCCGGTCCGCACGTGAAGGCTCGAAGCTCCGCACGTGCGGACAGAACCAGGAAGTCCCTTACCAGGACGAGCGGATGGTTGCTGTTGAAGTGACAGCCACCACTCCGCGCGCGGGCGAACGGCCCGCCCCGCCCGGCTCCTTGTCCTGGGAGCGGATGACCGGGCACCTGCCGCCCGACCTCCAGGAGCCCGCCCGCGCCGTCCCGGAGGACGACCTGCTGCGCCGGGTCACCGTCATGGCGCTCCAGGCCGGCTGGGCGTCCCCGGGCTGGCTGGCCGCCCGTCTGGCATCCCACCGGCCCGAGAACGCGCCCGACGCCGCCCCCGCGGACCGTCTCGCCGCAGACCTGGTCGCCGTCCTGGGGCTGCTCGCGGAGCGACATGCCCGCGGCGGCGCGGGGCTCCTGTCCTCCTGCGCATGAGGCGTCGACCGGGAGGCCCCGGTCGACGCCGCTCAGGCGGACTGACCGGACCGGGGCATCGCCGCGGCGGCCGGGCTGTGCGCAAAGCCGGTGAAGAGGGGGCCCCGGGCGTGATACACCGGACAGCACTATGAACATCACTGTCTTCTGCTCCGCGTACTCCCTCGACGACCGCTACTCCGTCCCCGCCGCGGAATTCGCCCGGCTGCTGGGGGAGGGCGGGCACACCCTGGTCTGGGGCGGCTCGAACGCCGGGCTGATGGGGCTGCTCGCCGACGAGGTGAAGGCGGCCGGCGGCACGCTGGTCGGCGTGATGGTCGAGATGCTCCGGCACAAGGGGTACGTGGGCGCGGACGAGCTGGTCATGACCCGGGACCTCGCGGAGCGCAAGGCGGAGCTGGCCGCCCGGGCCGACGCGATCGTCGTCCTGGTCGGCGGGCTGGGCACGCTGGACGAGGTCACCGAGGTGCTGGAGCTCAAGAAGCACGGGATGTTCGACAAGCCGGTCGTCGTCCTCGACACCGAGGGCTTCTACAGCGGCATGCGCACCCAGCTGGAGCGCATGGACGCCGAGGGCTTCCTGCCCCGGCCGCTCGGCGACCTGGTCACCTTCGCCGACACCCCGGCGCAGGTCTTCGAGCAGTTGAAGGCCTGAGAGGATCGGGCCCATGGCTGCACATCTGATCACCGGCGCGGGCTCCGGCATCGGCGCCGTCCTCGCCGAGCGCCTCGCCGAGCGCGGGGACGACCTCTGGCTGCTGGCCCGCGACGCCCGCCGGGCCGCCGAGCTGCGCGAGCGCTTCCCCGGGGCGAACACCCTGGTCGGGGACCTCAAGGACCCGGCCAAGCTCTCCTGGGCCTTCGGCCACCAGGCCCTGCCCGTCGAGCTGGACTCGCTGCTGCACGTCGCGGGCGTGGTCGAGCTGGGCAAGGTCGGCGAACTGCCGGTCAAGGCCTGGCAGGAGACTCTGAACGTCAACCTGGTCGGCCCCGCCGAGCTGACCCGGCTGCTGCTGCCCTCGCTGCGCCTGAGCAAGGGCCACGTGGTGTTCGTCAACTCCGGCGCCGGCCTCAGCGCGGGCGCCGAGTGGTCGTCGTACGCGGCGAGCAAGCACGGCCTGAAGGCACTCGCCGACTCGCTGCGCCAGGAGGAGCACGCGGCCGGCGTCCGGGTCACCTCCGTCTACCCGGGGCGCACGGCCACGCCGATGCAGGTGAAGGTGCACCAGCAGGAGGGCAAGGAGTACGACGCCGAGCGCTGGATCGACCCGGAGTCCGTGGTGAAGGCCCTGCTCACCGCGCTGGACCTGCCGCGGGACGCGGAGATCACCGAGATCACCGTCCGCCCGGGGAAGTAGCACCCGGGCCGGAAGGGACCCGGCCGTCCGCATGCGGAGCGGGAAGTCGGACCGGCCGGCTTTCCGCTCCGCCGCATTTGCCCGGGAAATCCGAGTGGCACATCGCGAACCCCCCGTGGGAGCATCCGTTCGCCCTCCGCCGTGATCCGGCGTTCCGAGGGTCGTCCAGCCGGTTCGGCCGGCTCGTTTGCCCAGGGGGGCATCCCATTTCCAGGACTCGTACAGCGCTGGCCGCCGGTGCCGTGCTGGCCGCCTCGATCGGCCTGCCGGCCGTCGGGGCGGCCGACGCGGTCGCCGGGGGCATCACGACCCTCCATGTGAACAACACCGTCGGTGCCGACTGCACCGACGCCGGCAGCGGCACCCAGGCCGCGCCGTTCTGCACGGTGAACGCCGCGGCCGCCGTGGTGCAGCCCGGCCAGACCGTGGAGATCCAGCCCGGCACCTACCGCGAGACGGTGGAGGTCACCCGCTCCGGCACCGTCGGGGCGCCGATCACCTTCCGCAGCGGCGGCGACGGCTCCTCGCTCGCCGCGGCCTGGGGTCTCACCGTGCGCGGCGCCTCGAACCTCCGGTTCGAGCACATCGTGGTGGCGCCGGGCCTCGAAGGCAGCGTGCTGGTCGACGGCGGCCACGACGTGGTGTTCACCCGCCTCGACCTCTACCGCGCCGACCTCCACGTCACCAACGGCTCCAGCGGGGTCCAGTTCCTGGCCGGCACGATGAGCCCGACCCGCGGGAAGCCGCCGGTCCTGGTGGACGGCGGCTCCACCGGCACGGTGGTGAGCACCAACTCGATCAGTGCCGGGCTCGAGGGCGTCACCGGCATCGTGGTCAAGGACGCGCCGGGCACCGTCGTGGTCAGCAACACCGTCCACGGCAACTGCAACGCCGGCATCGTGCTGAGCGGCGGCTCGGGCAACGCGGTGGTCGAGAACAACGTGGTCGACACCATGGACGACTACACCAAGCCGTGCGCCGACCCGGTCAAGGCCACCGTGATCAGCGTGGACGCGACCTCCGCCACGGGCACCAAATACGACTACAACATCGTGGACCCGCGCAGCGGCGGCGTGCGGTACAGCTGGGCCGGTACCGCGTACTCGACGCAGGAGTCGCTCACCGCGGCGACCGGCCAGGGCGCGCACGACTACGTCGCGGACAGCTGGGTGCAGAAGGGCGAGAACGCCCCGGTCGACCGGCGCCGCGACTCGGCCGACGAGAACGCCCCCGGCATGCTCCCCGCCGACGCCTACGGTGTCGAACCCGCCGACGACCCGACCGTGCCCAACAGCGGTACCGGCAAGGGCTACCGGGACCGCGGCTCGTACGAGGCGCTGGACTTCAACAGCGCCTTCACCCCGGCCGGCCCGACCCGCCTGCTGGACACCCGTGAGGCGGTCGGCGTCGCGGGCCGGACGGCCGTCCCGGCCGGCGGCACGGTCGACCTCCAGGTCGCGGGCGTGGCCGGCATCCCGGCGTCCGGCCTCACCGCCGTCACCATGAACGTGACGGTGACGGAGACCCAGCAGAGCGGCTTCCTGACGGTCTACCCGCACGGCGACCCGGTGCCGAGCTCCTCCAACCTCAACTGGACGGCCGGGCGCACCATCCCGAACCTGGTGACGGTCCCGGTGCGGGACGGCAAGGTCTCGTTCCACAACTCCTCCGGCGGCACCGTGCACGTGATCGCCGACCTGGCCGGCTACTACAGCGGCAAGGGCTACCTGTTCCACCCGCACAGCCCCACCCGGGTGCTGGACACCCGTGAGGCGGTCGGCGTCGCGGGCCGGACGGCCGTCCCGGCCGGCGGCACGGTGGACCTCCAGGTGGCCGGTACCGCCGGTCTCCCGGCGTCCGGCGTCACCGCCGTCACGATGAACGTGACGGTCACCGAGCCGACCCAGGCGGGCTTCCTGACCGTCTACCCGCACGGCGACGCCGTGCCGAACGCCTCCAACCTCAACTGGCCCGCGGGGCGCACCATCCCGAACCTGGTGACGGTGCCGGTCAAGGACGGCAAGGTCTCGTTCCACAACTCCTCCGGCGGTACCGTGCACGTGATCGCCGACCTGGCCGGGTACTACACCGCCGAGGGCCACCTGACCTTCCTGCCGGTGGGCCCGTGGCGCGTCGCGGACACCCGCGAGTACGTCCGCTACGAGCTGGAGGAGCGCCCGGCGGGCACCGTCCCGGCCGGCGGCACGCTGGACATCCCGGTCTCCGAGATCAACCTGATGGCCTCGGTGACGCTGAACGTCACCGTGACCGAGCCGGGCACCAACGGCTTCCTCACCGTGTACCCGCACGGCGAGGAGGCGCCGAACGCCTCGAACCTCAACTTCGAGCGCAGCGAGACCATCCCGAACCTGGTGGTCGTGCCGGTCGGCAAGGACGGCAAGATCTCGATCCGCAACAACAGCGGCGCCCCGGTGCACATCGTGGTCGACACCTTCGGCTACGAGATGTACTGAGCACGTGCGTGCCTTCGCGGCCCCGGTTCCGAGCCTTCCGCCCGGAGTCGGGGCCGCGTGTTCTGACCGTCAACATGCAGGCCGGTCATGGTGTTGGCACGTATCGAACGTGCGTGGGATGATCCGCTGCGCCCTCCACGGGGGAGGGTGTCTGACGCGGCTTCGGGCCGTTCTTCCAGCCCAGGGGGCTTCCCATTTCCAGGACTCGCATGGCGCTGGTGGTCGGCGCTGCGCTGATCGGCTCGGTCGGGCTTCCGGCCGTCGGTTCGGTCGGTGCGGCGGCGGCCGGCAGCACGCTGTACGTCAACAACGCGGCCGGTGCGAACTGCACCGACGTCGGCAGCGGCGCACCGGGCGCGCCGTTCTGCACCGTCGGTGCCGCGGCGGCCGTGGTCCAGCCCGGCCAGACGGTGGAGATCGCCGAGGGCACCTACGCCGAGGACCTGACGGTCACCCGGTCCGGCACCGAAGCGGCGCCGGTCACCTTCCGCAGCGCGCCCGTCGGGGGCTCCGGCGGCGGCGTTGCCCGCTTCGGCGGGTGGAACAGCCCCAGCAAGGGCATCACGGTCCGCGGTGCGGAGCACGTCAGGTTCGAGAACCTGACCATCGCCGGGACCTTCCGCCAGGACATGGTCCTGGTCGACGCCTCGAACGACGTGGGCTTCACCAACGTCTCGGCCGGTGGCGGCGGCCCGATCCACGTCACCAACGGCTCGCGGGGCGTCACCTACGCGCGGGGCCAGGTCGGCGGCCAGGGACCGGTCTTCAAGGTGGACGGTGGTGCCACCGGGACGGTCCTGACCACCAACGGCATCATGGGGAACTACGCCGACGAGATGACCGGCATCGCCGTCAACGACGCCCCGGGCACCGTGATCGTCAGCAACACCGTCTACTCGTCCTGCTTCCCCGGGATCGTGATCACCGGCGGGTCCGGTGGCGCGGTGGTCGAGAACAACGTGGTCGACAGCGCGCAGTCCTACGAGAAGGCGTGCCCGGACCCGGCGAAGGGCACCGGGATCACCGTGGCGGCCGCCGCCACCGCGGGCACCAAGGTGGACTACAACCTGGTGGACTCGCGCAGCGGCGGCTCGGCGTACGACTGGGCCGGCACCAAGTACGGCACCCAGGCGGCGTTCACCGCGGCCACCGGGCAGGGCGCGCACGACTTCGTGGCCCCCAGCTACGTCCGGAAGGGCCCGGGCGTGCCGGCCGACCACCGGATCGACTCGGCGGACGAGAACGCCCCCGGCATGCTGCCCGTCGAGATCGGGGGGTTCGCCCCCGCCGACGACCCGACGGTGCCCAACACCGGTACCGGCAAGGGTTACCGGGACCGCGGTGCGTACGAGGACCTGGACGTGGGCTCGGCGTTCACGCCGGCCGGTCCGACGCGTCTGCTGGACACCCGTGAGGCGGTCGGCGTGCCGGGCACGACGGCCGTCCCGGCCGGCGGCACGGTCGACCTCCAGGTCGCCGGGGTGGCGGGCATCCCCGCCGAGGGCGTCACCGCGGTGACCATGAACGTCACCGTCACCGAGACCCAGCAGTCCGGCGTCCTGACCGTCTACCCGCACGGCGACGAGGCGCCGAACGCGTCCAACCTCAACTGGACGCCCGGGCTGACGATCCCGAACCTGGTGACCGTCCCGGTCAAGGACGGCAAGGTCTCCTTCCGCAACTCCTCGGGCGGCACCGCCCACGTGGTCGCGGACCTGGCCGGCTACTACTCCGCCAAGGGCTACCTGTTCCGCGCGCAGGGCCCGACCCGTCTGCTGGACACCCGGGAGCCGATCGGCGTCCCGCAGAAGCAGGCCGTCCCGGCCGGCGGCACGATCGACCTCCCCGTGGCCGGCCTCGCCGGTCACGACAACCCCTTCGTCAAGGCCGTCACCATGAACGTGACGGTGACCGAGCCGACCCAGGCGGGCTTCCTCACCGTGTACCCGCACGGTGACCGGGCCCCGAACGCGTCGAACCTGAACTGGACGGCCGGGCGGACGATTTCGAACCTGGTGACGGTGCCGGTCAAGGACGGCTTCGTGTCGTTCCACAACTCCTCCGGCGGCACGGTGCACGTGATCGCGGACCTCGCGGGCTTCTACCTCCCCCTGCCCCAGGGCACGGTCAGCTACCACCCGGTCGGCCCGTGGCGGATCGCGGACACCCGCGAGGACGTCAACTACGAGTCCGGGGCGCGCCCGGCGGGCACCGTCGGGGCCGGCGAGACGCTGGACATCCCGATCGACGCGCCGAACGCCACCGCCGTCACGCTGAACGTCACCGTGACCGAGCCCGGCAGCAACGGGTTCCTGACGGCCTACCCGTACGGCCAGGCCGTCCCGAACGCCTCGAACCTCAACTTCGAGCGCGGCGAGACCATCGCCAACCAGGTGGTGGTCCCGGTCAAGGACGGCAGGATCTCGATCCGCAACTCCAGCGGCGCCCCGGCGCACATCGTGGTCGACCTGTTCGGCTACCAGGGGTACTGAGCGACCCGTTGAGTGCCGCCCCGTGGCCCCGGTGCCGAGCCCCGCGCTCGGCCCGGGGCCGCGGGCGTTCCCGGCAGCCCGGCAGCCTTCCGGCCCGGCCCGGCTCCGGACGCCGGTGTCCGCCGCTCCCGTACGCTTCCGGGGTGAGCAACGGACACCCCTTCCCCGACCTGCCCGGCGCCGCCACCGGCGTGGGCTCGCTGCCCGGCACCGACGCGCGGGATGCCGCGAAGACGGCCACCGGGGCGCTGGAGCACCTGCCGTTCCTCCCCGAGCTGCCCGCCCGCGGACCGGGCGCCGACATGATCGGGCGCGGCGCCGGCCTGCTGGTCGAACTGTTCGCGCAGACCGAGCCGAGCGGCTGGCGGTTCACCGACCACCCCGGCCGGGACACCCGGCGCGCCCACTCCTGGCTCGGCGAGGACCTCGACGCGCTGGAGGAGTTCACCCAGGGGTACCGGGGCGCGCTGAAGGTCCAGGCCGTCGGGCCGTGGACGCTGGCCGCCTCGATCGAGCTCAAGCACGGCGAGAAGGCGCTCTCCGACCCGGGCGCCTGCCGCGACATCGCGGACTCGCTCGCCGAGGGCCTGCGCCGCCACCTCGCCGACGTCCGCCGGCGGATCCCCGGGGCGGAGGTCGTCCTCCAGCTCGACGAGCCCTCGTTGCCCGCCGTGCTGGCCGGCGCCGTGAAGACCGCCAGCGGCTTCCAGCGGCTGCGCGCGGTCGACCGGCAGGTCGCCGAGGAGAACCTGCGCGAGCTGATCCGCGGCCTGGACGCCCCCGTGGTGGTGCACTGCTGCGCGCCGCAGGTGCCCGTCCCGCTGCTGCGCCGCGCCGGGGTGGCCGGTGTCTCGCTCGACTTCTCGCTGCTGACGGAGCGCTCGGACGACGACCTCGGCGAGGCCGTCGAGGCGGGCACGGTGATCCTCGCCGGTGTCGTCCCCTCCACTGACCAGGCGGTGTCGGACCCGGCCGGTAGTGTCCAGGGTGTCAGGACGTTGTGGCGCAGGCTCGGGTTCGCCCCGGAGCTGCTGGGCCGCCGGGTGCTGGTGACGCCGGCCTGCGGGCTGGCCGGTGCCTCCCCGGCGTACGCGCGCAAGGCGCTGTCACTCAGCGCGCGGGCGGCGCAGAGCCTGGTGGACAACCCGGAGTAGGAAGTAACGGAGGGCTTGCGGTGGTGGCTGTCGAGGGCTGGGAGGACGTCCCGGCGGAGGTGCGCAGGCGGCACGCCGAGCTGGCGGCCGAGATCACGGACCACCGTGCCCGCTACTACGAGCAGGACGCCCCGGTCGTCAGCGACGCCGAGTTCGACGCGCTGATGCGCGAGCTGGAGGAGCTGGAGGCCGGGCACCCGGCCCTGGTCACGCCGGAGTCGCCGACCCAGCGGGTCGGCGGCGCCCCGACGGAGCTGTTCGCCGCCGTCGAGCACCGCGAGCGGCTGCTCAGCCTGGACAACGCGATGGACGACGAGGAGCTGGCCGCCTGGGCCGAGCGCGTCGCCACCGAGCTGCAGGGCATCGAGTACCACTACCTCTGCGAGCTCAAGGTGGACGGCCTGGCCGTCAACCTCACCTACGAGAACGGCCAGTTGGTGCAGGCCGCGACCCGCGGCGACGGCCGGGTCGGCGAGGACATCACCGCCAACGTCCGCACCATCAAGGAGATCCCGCACCAGCTCAAGGGGGACGACATCCCCGAGCTGGTCGAGATCCGCGGCGAGGTGTACTTCCCGACCGAGGCGTTCGAGGCGCTCAACGCCTCGTTCGCGGAGGAGAACGAGCGCCGCAGACAGGAGAACGAGGAGCGCGCCGAGGAGGGCAGGCGGCCCCGGGCGATGATCCGGCTGTTCATGAACCCGCGCAACGCCGCCGCCGGCTCGCTGCGCCAGAAGGACCCGCACGTCACCGCCTCCCGTCCGCTGCACATGGTGGTGCACGGCATCGGCGCCCGGGTCGGCCTCGACATCGACAACCAGTCGCACGCCTACCGGCTGCTGCACGACTGGGGGCTGCCGACCGCCCGGCACAACGAGGTGGTGGGGACGCTCGACGAGGTCCGCGCCTTCATCAGGCGGTTCGGCGAGCAGCGCCACTCGGTCGAGCACGAGATCGACGGCGTCGTGGTCAAGGTGGACGAGATCGCCCTCCAGGGCCGGCTCGGCGCCACCTCCAAGTCCCCGCGCTGGGCGATCGCCTGGAAGTACCCGCCGGAGGAGGTCACCGGCAAGCTGGCCGCCATCAAGGTCGGCATCGGGCGCACTGGGCGGGCCACCCCGTACGCGGTGCTGGCCGAGCCGGTGAAGGTGGCCGGCTCGATGGTCCAGTACGCGACGCTGCACAACCAGCAGGTCGTCAAGGCCAAGGACGTCCTGCTGGGCGACACCATCGTGCTCCGCAAGGCCGGTGACGTCATCCCGGAGATCCTCGGCCCGGTCTACGACCTGCGGGACGGCTCCGAGCAGGAGTTCGTGATGCCCTCGCACTGCGCGGAGTGCGGCAGCGAGCTGCGCCCGATGGCCGAGGGGGACATCGACCTGCGCTGCCCGAACGCGCAGTTCTGCCCGGCCCAGATCCGCGAGCGGATCGCCTTCCTCGGCGGTCGGTCCTGCCTCGACATCGAGGGTCTCGGCTACGTCGCGGCCACCGCGCTGACCCAGCCGCTGGCGCCGGCCGAGGCGCCGGTGCGGAACGAGGGCGACATTTTCGGCCTCACCGAGGAGCAGCTGCTGCCGATCAAGGTGCTGGTCAGGGACCAGAAGACCGGCATGCCCAAGCTGGACGACGTCACCGGCGAGGAGAAGGAGGTGTTCTTCTTCGCCACCACCACCGGCGCGGCCAAGAAGACCACCGGCCTGCTGCTGGAGAACCTCGGCAACGCGAAGGACCGCCCGCTCTGGCGCTACCTCAACGGGCTGTCCATCCGTCATGTCGGTCCGGTGGCCGCCCAGGCGCTGGCGCGCGAGTTCCGCGACCTGGACGCGGTCTTCGCGGCCGACGAGGAGCGCCTGGCCGCCACCGAGGGCGTCGGGCCCGGCACGGCCCGTTCGATCATCGAGTGGTACCAGGTGGAGTGGCACCGGGAGATCCTGGAGAAGTGGCGCGCGGCCGGCGTCCGCTTCACCGAGGAGGCCGCCGAGGAGCAGGGCGAGCGCCCGCTGGAGGGCCTGACCGTCGTGGTCACCGGCACCCTGGCCGGGCACACCCGGGACGGCGCCAAGGAGGCGCTGACCTCGCGCGGAGCGAAGGTGACCGGTTCGGTGTCGAAGAAGACCGACTTCGTGGTGGCCGGTGACAATCCCGGCTCCAAGTACGACAAGGCGGTCCAGCTCGGGCTGCCCGTCCTGGACGACGCGGGCTTCGCCGTCCTGCTGGAGCAGGGCCCGGACGCCGCCCGGCGCCACCTCGGCATCGAGGACGGCGAGTCCGCCGGGGAGGCGCCCGCCGGGGACTGACCCGCGCGCGGAAGCGCCGAATCCGTCTTGTTATCGTCCTGATGCAACGTCACCGGGTGCCGCACAGTGAAAGCGGGCATTGTGTCACCGTGCGACACCCGAACGCGGTGGCGCGTTCCCGGTTGTCCGAAAGTCTGCCCGGCGGGTGGACCCCGGAATACCCTGGAGCGCAACAGAGTGTCAGCAGGGGTGGGGGCACCGGCTGAGCCGGTCTCCGCGGGGTCGCTCATGCCCGGCAGCTGCCGGCACCAGCACGGTGCCTCACCGTAAGGCGGCCTGACGGGGCGGGCCCGACGGAGGACAGGGCTTATGGATCGTACGACCGGCGGCGCGCCCACACGCCCGCCGCAGGGGGTGGCGGGTGCGGTCCTGCTGCTCGGCGTGCTGCTGGCCGGCGCCGCGCCGCTCATTCCGCTGGCCGTCCTGGTCTACCGGTACGAGCCCGAGCTGCTGCCGCTGTTCGCGGTGCCGCTGGCCGTGCTGGTCGCGGCCTGGCGGATCGCCCGCGACCGTGCCCGGGACCAGCTCACCGACCCGCTGACGGACCTGCCCAACCGCCAGGCGTTACTGCTGGCCGCCCAGGAGGCGATCGCCGAGCACGACCCCGGGTACAACATCGGCCTGATACTGCTCGACCTCGACCGGTTCCGGTCACTCAACGACACGCTCGGCCACACCGCCGGCGACCGGCTGCTGGTGCACATCGCCCGCCGGCTGCACCGGGCGCTGCGGTCCAGCGGCCCGGCCGGCAGCGCCACCCGGGAGTCGATCGACGACGTCTTCGCCGGGCTGCCCCGGCACTACCGGCGCGGCCGCCCGCTGGTGGCCCGGATGGGCGGCGACGAGTTCGCCGTCCTGCTGCCCGGCGTCGGCAGCCCGGACACCCTGGAGAAGGTCGCCACCGCGCTGATCGCCGAACTGGCCGCCCCGATCCGCCTCGACGGGCTGCTGCTCGTCCTGGAGGCCAGCGCGGGCGTCTGCGTCTACCCGCAGCACGCCCAGGACGCCGAGTCGCTGCTGCGCCGGGCCGACGTCGCGATGGGCCACGCCCAGCGCGGCCGGACCTCGGTGGAGCAGTACGACGAGGCCCAGGACGCCGACACGCCGTACCGGATCGGGCTGCTCGGCGACCTGCGGCGGGCCCTGGAGACCGGCGAGGTTCAGCTGCACTACCAGCCGAAGGTGGCCTTCGACGGCCGGGTGGTCGGGCTGGAGGCGCTGCTGCGCTGGGAGCGGCCCGGCCAGGGCAAGGTCTCGCCGGACGAGTTCGTCGGCCTGGCCGAGTCCAGCGGCCTGATGCCCCGGCTGACCGACTACGTGCTGGAGGCGGCCGTCGGCCAGCTCGCTTGCTGGCGGGAGCAGGGCCTCCAGGTGCAGGTCGCGGTGAACGTCTCGCCGCGCGACGTGCTCAACCCGGGCTTCGCGCAGCGGGTGGCCGGCCACCTGGTCCGCCACCAGGTGCCGGCCCACGCGCTCCAGCTGGAGATCACCGAGCGGCTGCTGCTGGACGACTCCCGGCGCGCCGCCGACACCCTGGCCGAGCTGCGCGGCTACGGCGTCGGGATGTCCCTGGACGACTTCGGCACCGGCCACTCCTCGCTGGTGCGGCTGCGCAGCCTGCCGGTCGGCGAGCTGAAGATCGACCGCTCCTTCGTCTCCCGGATGGTCGCCGACGACCACGACGCGGCGGTGGTCCGCTGCTCGGTGGAGCTGGCGCACTCGCTCGGCCTGACCGTGGTCGCCGAGGGGGTCGAGGACGACGAGACCTGGGAGCGGCTGCACCGCATGGGGGTGGACGCCGTCCAGGGCTGGCTGGTGTCGGCGGCGCTGCCGGCCGAGCAGGCCACCGCGTGGCTGCGGGTGCACCGCACCGGCGCCCCGCCGGTGGAGCGGCTCACCGCGGCCGCCCAGCTGCCGCCGGCCGTCCAGCAGCTGCCCCCGGGGGCCAAGCCGGTGACGAAGCCGGGAGCCAAACCGGTGACCAAACCGGTCATCCAGCCGGTCGCCCAGCCGGTCGCCCAGCACCTGGCCCAGCCGGTGATCAAGCCGGTGATCAAGCCGGTCGCCCAGCCGCTGGTCCAGCCGGCGATCCCGCACGCGGCCCAGCCCCTGGTCCAGCCCGTGCTGCCACCGGTCCCCCAGCCCCGGATCGAGCCGCTGATCGAGCCCGTGATGCCGCCGGTGATCCCGCCCTGCATCACCCCGGTCACCCCGCCGGTCCTGCCGCCGGTGGTGCAGGCCGCCCAGGCCGCACAGCTGGAGATCCAGGCCCCGGTCGCCCCGAACTGGGCTCCCACCAGGCCGCAGTAGCACCGCGGAGCACGCGCGGAGGGCCCGTGCCGCACCCGTACCGCGGGGACGGTGACCGCGCCCCGCGTTACTCGTTGGCCGGTGGCCGGGCCGGGCCCCATAGGATGGGGCCCACAGACCAAGAGGACGGGAGCGCCGAGCCGGCTGCTCCTGCCCGGGTCCGGCACCGCCTCACCGCACCGCCGGGCCTCACCAGAACTCACCCTGAGGATCGCTGCATGCCTGGCATCACGCGCGAGGAGGTCGCCCACCTCGCCCGGCTGTCGCGTCTTGAGCTGAAGGCCGAAGAGCTGGACCACTTCGCCGCGCAGCTCGACGTGATCATCGGCGCGGTCGCCCGCGTTTCCGAGGTCGCCGGACAGGACGTCCCGCCGACCTCCCACCCGCTCCCGCTGACCAACGTCATGCGCGCGGACGAGGTGCGGCCGTCGCTCACTCCCGAGCAGGCGCTGGCCGGTGCCCCCGCCGCCGAGGAGCAGCGTTTCCGTGTGCCGCAGATCCTCGGGGAGGACTGACCGAGATGACCGAGCTGATCCGTTACACGGCCGCCGAGACGGCCGCCGCCATCGCCAAGGGCGAGGTCTCCGCCGTCGAGGTCGCCCAGGCGCACCTGGACCGCATCGACGCCGTCGACAAGAAGGTCAACGCCTTCCTGCACGTCGACACCGAGGGCGCGCTGAACGCCGCCAAGGCCGTCGACGAGAAGCGCGCCAAGGGCGAGGAGCTGGGCCCGCTGGCCGGCGTCCCGCTCGCGCTGAAGGACGTTTTCACCACCAAGGGCGTCCCGACCACCTGCGGTTCCAAGATCCTCGAAGGCTGGATCCCGCCGTACGACGCCACCCTGACCACGCGTCTCAAGGACGCCGGCGTGGTCATCCTCGGCAAGACCAACATGGACGAGTTCGCGATGGGCTCCTCCACCGAGAACTCCGCCTACGGCACCACGGGCAACCCGTGGGACCTCGGGCGCATCCCCGGCGGCTCCGGCGGCGGTTCGGCCGCCGCGCTGGCCGCCTTCGAGGCCCCGCTGGCGATCGGCACCGACACCGGCGGCTCGATCCGCCAGCCCGGCGCCGTCACCGGCACGGTCGGCGTGAAGCCCACCTACGGGTCGGTCTCCCGCTTCGGCCTGGTGGCCTTCTCCAGCAGCCTCGACCAGGGCGGCCCGTGCGCCCGCACCGTGCTGGACGCGGCGCTGCTGCACGAGGCCATCGCCGGCCACGACCCGCTGGACTCCACCTCGATCGACGCGCCCGTCCCGGCCGTGGTCGAGGCGGCGAAGATGCGCGACATCCGCGGCATGCGGATCGGCGTGGTCAAGGAGTTCGCCGGCGAGGGCTACCAGGCCGGCGTGATGCAGCGGTTCAACGAGTCCGTGGAGCTGCTGCGCGAGCTGGGCGCCGAGGTCGTCGAGGTCTCCTGCCCGTCGTTCACCCTGGCGCTGCCGGCGTACTACCTGATCGCCCCGAGCGAGGCCTCCTCCAACCTGGCCCGCTTCGACGCGATGCGCTACGGCCTGCGGGTCGGCGACGACGGCACCCGCTCGGCCGAGGACGTCACCGCCCTCACCCGCGAGGCCGGCTTCGGCCCCGAGGTGAAGCGCCGCATCATCCTCGGCACCTACGCCCTCTCCTCGGGCTACTACGACGCCTACTACGGCTCGGCCCAGAAGGTCCGCACCCTGATCTCGCGGGACTTCGACGCCGCCTTCGCCGGCGTGGACGTGCTGGTCTCCCCGACCACCCCGACCACCGCCTTCCCGATCGGCGAGCGCGCCGACGACCCGATGGCGATGTACCTGGCCGACCTCTGCACGATTCCGTCGAACCTCGCGGGCAATGCGGCCATGTCGCTGCCCTGCGGCCTGGCCCCGGAGGACAATCTCCCGGTCGGCCTGCAGATCATCGCACCCGCGATGGCGGACGACCGCCTGTACCGCGTGGGCGGCGCCGTCGAGGCCGCACTCAACGACAAGTGGGGGCACACCCTGCTGGAGGAGGCACCGGCACTGTGAGCAAGATCGAGAAGGCCAAGGGCTTCAAGCACACCAAGCCCGGCCTCTGGCTGTCCATCGGCACCAGCGCCTTCGGCGCGATCTCCGTGGTCAAGGACGTCCGGAGGGCCCGCGATGAGAGCGACACCCTCAAGCTGGTCAACGCCCTGGTCGGTGCCGCGGCCCTGATCACCGGCACCGCCCTGCTGGTGCGCGAGCTGCGCCGCCTCGGCGACGACGACGTGCTGCTGGGCTGAGCAAGCCCCCGGCCCGGCCCGCACCCGTGGTGCGCGGCCGGGCCCGTACCTCCACAGACTTTTAGCGAAGGGACGCTGTGAGCGTCATGAACCTGGTCTCCTACGAGGACGCTCTCGCGTCGTACGACCCGGTGATGGGCCTTGAGGTCCACGTCGAGCTGGGCACCAAGACCAAGATGTTCTGCGGTTGCTCGACCGAGCTGGGTGCCGAGCCGAACAGCCAGGTCTGCCCGACCTGTCTGGGCCTGCCGGGCTCGCTGCCGGTGGTCAACGCGGTCGGCGTGGAGTCGGCCGTCAAGATCGGCCTGGCGCTGAACTGCGAGATCGCCGAGTGGTGCCGGTTCGCCCGGAAGAACTACTTCTACCCGGACATGCCGAAGAACTTCCAGACCTCGCAGTACGACGAGCCGATCGCCTTCAACGGCTACCTCGATGTGCAGCTGGAGGACGGCTCGACCTTCCGCGTGGAGATCGAGCGCGCCCACATGGAGGAGGACACCGGCAAGTCCAGCCACGTCGGTGGCGCGACCGGCCGCATCCACGGCGCCACCCACTCGCTGCTCGACTACAACCGGGCCGGCATCCCGCTGATCGAGATCGTCACCAAGCCGATCGCCGGCGCCGGCGAGCGCGCCCCCGAGGTCGCCCGGGCGTACGTCGCCGAGCTGCGCGAGCTGATCAAGGCGCTGGGCGTCTCCGAGGCCCGGATGGACAAGGGCCAGATGCGCTGCGACGTCAACCTGTCGCTGCGCCCGAACGGCACCGAGACCTTCGGCACCCGCTCGGAGACCAAGAACGTCAACTCGCTGCGCAGCGTCGAGCGGGCCGCCCGGTTCGAGATCCAGCGGCACGCCACCGTGCTGATCGACGGCGGCACGATCATCCAGGAGACCCGGCACTTCCACGAGGAGGACGGCAGCACCACCTCGGGCCGGATCAAGGACAACGCCGAGGACTACCGCTACTTCCCCGAGCCGGACCTGGTCCCGATCGCGCCCTCGCGCGAGTGGGTCGAGGAGCTGCGGGCCGGGCTGCCCGAGCTGCCGCGGGTCCGCCGGGCCCGGCTCCAGGCCGAGTGGGGCCTGTCCGACAAGGACATGCAGTCGGTGCTGAACGCCGGTGCGGTCGAGCCGATCCTGGAGACCATCGCCGCCGGCGCCCCGGCCGACCAGGCCCGCAAGTGGTGGATGGGCGAGCTGGCCCGCCGGGCCAACGAGACCGGCACCGAGCTGAGCGAGCAGCCGATCTCCCCGGCGCAGGTCGCCCGGGTCACCGCGCTGGTCGCCGAGGGCAAGCTGAACGACAAGCTGGCCCGTCAGGTCATCGAGGCCGTGCTGGCCGGCGAGGGCGAGCCGGACGAGGTCGTCGAGAAGCGCGGCCTGGCCGTCGTCTCGGACGACTCCGCGCTTGGCGCCGCCGTCGACCAGGCCATCGCCGACAACGAGGCGATCGCCGCCAAGATCCGCGACGGCAAGGTCGCCGCGGTGGGCGCGCTGGTCGGCGCGGTCATGAAGGCCACCCGCGGCCAGGCCGACGCGGCCCGCGTCAAGGACCTCATCCTGGAGCGCCTCGGCGTGGAAGGTCAGTAGGCACAGCCTGGAGCGCCTCGGCGTGGAAGGTCAGTAGGCACAGCCAGTAGGCACCTGGAGTAGCTCGACACCCTGAGCTTCCTAAGGCACCTAAGGCGTCTAAGGCTCTCTAAGTAGGGCCTAAGGCCCGGCTTTACCTCCGAATCGGAGCGAGGCCGGGCCTTTGCCGTTGTCCGGGGCCCCGTCTAAGGCATCCGGGGCCCGGAAGATCGGTCAGGCTTCCGATGTGACGGCCCCACCTGGGGGAGGAAGCTCTTACTCGACAGCGAAACGCAGTGAGACCCACAAGGGGAACCGAAGTGATCGAGTACGAGCTCATCCAGCAGCAGGTCCGCGAACTCCAGGAGCGCGCCGACCACCAGCGCCTGGTCCGTGAGGCCCAGGGCGGCCGCCGCAGCTGGCGCCGCCGTCCGGCCGCCCGCACCGAGCAGCGCCCCGCGCGCCTGGCCGAATGCTGACGGACCGGCACCACCCTGGTGCCGGACGGGAGAAGGAAGGGGAGGTGCCGCACCAGGGCACCTCCCCTTCCGGGTGTACGGGAACCGGGATATCCCCTCGGCCGGGCCAGTCGGCTTATGGCATGCTCGCCTCCATGCAGCAGACATCGGTGAGTCCCGTCTTCGTCGGCCGCGGCAGCGAGATCACCGAACTGACCGACGCGCTGCGGCGGGCCGGCTCCGGGAGCCCGCAGACCGTCCTGATCGGCGGCGAGGCCGGCGTGGGCAAGACCCGGCTGCTGGAGGAGTTCCTCGCCCTGGCCGGCGCCGGCGGGGGAGTGGCCACCACGGTCGGCGGCTGCCTGGAGGTCGGTGCCGAGGGCCTGCCGTACGCGCCGCTGGCCACCGCGCTGCGCCGGCTGCACCGCGGCCTGGGCTCCGAGCTGGAGGTGGCCGCCGCCGGGATGGAGGGTCATCTCGCGCGGCTGCTGCCCGACTTCGGCGAGGCCGACGGCGAACCCAACGACGAGTACGGCCGGGCCCGGCTGTTCGAGCACACCGCGAGGCTGTTCGAACGGCTCGGCGCGGACCGTACCCTCGTCCTCGCCGTGGAGGACCTGCACTGGTCCGACCGCTCCACCCGGGAGCTGTTCGCCTACCTGGTCCGCACCCTGCACCGGGCCCGCGTCCTGCTGGTCGCCACCTACCGCACCGACGACCTGCACCGCCGGCACCCGCTGCGGCCCTTCCTGGCCGAGCTGGAGCGGCTGCGCACCGTCCAGCGGATGGAGCTGGAACGGTTCGGCCCGGGCGAGGTCGCCGCGCAGCTGGCCGGCATCCTCGGCACCGCCGACCCCGACCGGCAGCTGGTCGACCGGATCCACCGCCGCTCCGAGGGCAACCCGTTCTTCGTCGAGGAGCTCGCCACGGCCTTCCAGGACGGCTGCTCGGCCGGCCTCACCGACTCGCTGCGGGACATCCTGCTGGTCCGGGTCGAGGCGCTGGACGAGGAGACCCAGCGGGTGCTGCGGATCGCCGCCGAGGGCGGCTCCTACGTCGAACACGCCCTGCTGGCCGCCGTGCTGGACGACGAGGAGGAGCTGATCGAGTCGCTGCGGGCGGCCGTCGGCGCCAACATCCTGCGGCCGGACACCGACGGCGACGGCTACCGGTTCCGGCACGCGTTGGTCCGCGAGGCGGTCTCGGACGACCTGCTGCCCGGCGAACGGCACCGCATCAACCGCCGTTTCGCCACCGCGCTGGAGCAGCACCCGCACCTGGTCGGCAGTGACGTCCGCCCGGCCCGGCTGGCCAACTACTGGTACCACGCGCACGATCCGGCCCGGGCCCTGCCGAGCGCGCTGGACGCCGCCCGGGCCGCCCGCCGGCGCAACGCCTTCGCCGAGCAGCTGCGGATGCTGGAACGCGCCCTCGAACTCTGGGACGACGTCCCCGAGGGCCCGCTCGCGCACACCCTGCGGCCGTACGACTGGGCCGAGAGCTACCCGCCCTGCTCCTGCGACGTGGAGCCGCACGACCAGGACTGCGAGCGGCTGCAACTGGTCGACGTGCTGGCCGAGGCGGTGGTCGCGGCCCGGCGCAGCGGCGACCGCGAGCGCGGGCTGAGCCTGGCCAAGCGGGCGCTGAAGCTGGTCGACGAGAGCCGCGACCCGGCCCGGGCGGCCTGGTTCCGGATGAACCGGGCCCGGATGCTCGGTCACCTCAACCGGGCGGGCAACCACGACGAGGCGGCCCACGCCCGGCGTCTGGTCGAGCACCTGCCGCCCTCGGCGGTGCAGGCCGAGGTGTTCGCGCTGAGCGCCGGCATCGCGGTGCTGCACGACCCGACCGAGGAGGACGCCGCCCTGGCCGAGCGGGCCGTCGCGATCGCCCGGCAGGTCGGCGCGCACTCGGTGGAGCAGCACGCCCGGATGACCCTCGGCATGCTGCGCAACGACCTCGACCACGACCCCGACCGGGGCATCGCCGAGCTGTCCGCGGCGATCGCCGCCACCCGCGGGCTCGGCGTCCCCGACGTCCTGCTGCGCGGGATCAACAACCTGGCCAGCCTGCTGAAGTCGCTCGGCCGGGCGGAGGAGGCGGTGGCGCTCGCCCGGGAGGGCCTGGAGGCGGCCGGCGGCAACGGCCTGCTGCGCAACAGCGGCACCATCCTGACCGGCAACCTCGCCGAGGCGCTGCTCGACCTCGGCCGGATCGAGGAGGCGGCCGAGGCGCTGGCCGCGTCCGAGCGGCACGACCCCCCGGGCAGCCATGCCGAGTTCCTGGACCGGCTGCGCGGCGACCTCGCCCTGCTGCGCGACGACCTGCCCAGCGCGACCGGCCTGCTGGCCCAGGCCCGCGCCTTCCGGCACAACTGCCAGTTCCAGCACATCGTGCCGATATCCCGGCTCGCGCTGGTGACCGCGGCCCGCAGTGGCCGCCCGGAGGAGGCCCGGGCCGAACTGCTCGCGGTGATCGACCAGCACCTCCCGGCCGGGACGGAGTCCTCGTTGTACCCGCTGCTGGCGCTCGGCGCGGGGATGGAGGCGGACCACCGCGGTCTGCCCGCGATGGAGCCCGGCCGGGCCGGGGTGCTGGCGAAGATCGCCGCAGCGGCCGCCGGGCTGACCCCGACGGTCCCGGTGCACCACGGCTGGGCCCGGACGGTGGAGGCCGAACTCGCCCGCGCCGAGGGCGCGGACACCCCGGCGCACTGGGCGGCGGCCGCCGAGGCGCTGCGGCCGACCGGGCTGCCGTACCCGCTGGCGCTGGTGCTGCTGCGGGCGGGCGAGGCCGAGGTGCTGGCCGGCGACCGCGAGGCCGGGGCCGAACGGCTGCGCGAGGCCCGGGCACTCGCCCGGGAACGGGGTGACCGGCGGCTGCTGGCCGATATCACCGCGCTGGCCGAACGGGCCGGTCTGACGCTCTCCGTGCGCCCCGGACGCGCCGCCGCCCCGGCCGAGCCGGTTCCGGCCGGCGACGGGTTCGGTCTCACCCCCCGTGAGCGGGACGTGCTCCGGCTGCTCGCCCGGGGCCGCACCAACCGGCAGATCGCCGAGGAGCTGTACATCTCGCCGAAGACCGCGAGCGTGCACGTCTCCAACATCCTCGGCAAGCTCGCGGTGGCCGGCCGGGTCGAAGCGGCCGCGCTGGCCCACCGGTTGCGGCTCTTCCCCGACGACCTCGCCCCGGCGGGCCGCTGAGCCGCCCCGCCGTCGGCGCCCGTCGGCCGCCCGGTCCGGACCGGCCGCCGGCCGCCGGGCGCCTTCGCGTGCTCCCGTGCGCGCCGCGTGTGCCCCCACCCGTGCGCCCCCGCCAATCGGCCCGTTCCGGCGGAATCGGGTGCAATTCCCCATCCCTACGCCATTACTCTAAGTTGAGTGTGCGTGTCATTGAGTGACCGAAGTGGTGTAGGGTCCCGATCGGGAACATCGGTGCGGTGCGTCGGCCGGCAGGCCGGCCGCTCCCTGGGCCACCGCCCTGACGGGGCGCCAGGTCACCGCGTACGGCCACCAGCTGCGCGGCCGGTGGCCCGTGGCCGGGGCGCGAGGCCCCGGGCCGGAGGGGGAGAGGCCGAGTGAGCTCCACCGATGCGGTGCTGCCCGGAGCCGGACTGCCGGGCGTACCGGACGCCGACGTGTCCGAGGCCGTCCGGCGCGGCCCGGTCCGCCGCCTGCTCCACAGCCGGAGCCTGCCCGGCGCCGCCCTGGGCGGACTCTGCCTGGCCTACGCGCTGGGCGCGGCCCTCGGCTGGGGCTCCCGCCAACTCGCGGTTTTCATGGGGGACTTCGGCCTTGCCGCGGCCGCCCTCGCGGCCGCGCTGTCCTGCCTCTCGTACGGCTGCGCGGTCGGCGGCCACGCCCGCCCGGCCTGGCTGCTGTTCGGCCTCTCCTCGCTGATGGTCGCCTTCGGCAACGGCACCTGGGGCTGGTACGAGCTGGTCGAACGCACCGCGCTGCCGCAGGAGTCGCTCGCCGAGTTCGCCTTCCTGCTCTTCGCCCCGCTCGCCATCACCGGCGTGCTGGTCCTCGCCCAGCGCCCGCGCAACGCCGCCGGCTGGCTCTGCCTGCTGCTGGACGGCTGGCTGGTGGCCGGCTCGCTGTTCACCCTCGGCTGGAGCCTCGCGCTCGGCCGGATCGCCGCCGGCGAGGACGGCTCCCCGCTGTGCCTCGCGCTCAACCTGGCCTACCCGGTGCTGGACATCCTGCTGGTCAGCCTGGTGGTCGGGCTGCGCTTCGGCGGCCGGGACGGCAACCGGGCCGCGGTGCACACCGCGATGGTCGGCCTGGCCGTCACGGTGCTCTGCGACGCCCTCTTCACCTCCCCCGAACTGCGCAGCAGCTACCGCTCGGGGGAGCTGCTGGACGCCGGCTGGTTCGCCGGCAGCCTGCTGCTCGCCTGGGCGCCGTGGTCCCCGCGCTGGCGCCGTCCGCTGCGCGAGCACCCCTCGGCCGGCGGCCTGCCGCGCCGCCGGGTCGCCACCACCTTCAGTGCCCTCACCCCGTACGCGGCGGCCGCCGTCTGCACCGCCGGGATCCTCTACAACGCCCTCGGCGGGCGTCCGATGGACCCCGTGGTGGCCGTGGCCGCCTGCACGGTCGGGCTGGCGCTGATCCTGCGGCAGGGCGTCATGCTGCTGGACAACCTCTCGCTCGCCCAGGAGCTCGCCCACAAGGAGGCGCACTTCCGCTCCCTGGTGCAGGGCTCCAGCGACGTCATCATGATCGCCGGTGCCAGCGGCGTGCTCTCCTACGTCTCCCCGGCCGCCCTCGGCGTCTACGGGCGGGACCCGGAGGAACTGGTCGGCGGCAACCTGCTGGACCTCGTCCACCCCGAGGACGTGGACCGGGTGCTGCTGGAGGTGCGCCGCTTCCTGGCCCGCGGCCGGCTGCTGGCGCACCGCTCGCCGGGCTCCGCCGCGGAACCCTCCGCGGCCCGGGTCGAGTGCCGGATCAGCGCCGGCACCGGCGAGTGGCTGCACGTCGAGTCGACCGTCAACCGGTACCGCGACGGCCTGATCCTGAACAGCCGGGACGTCACCGAACGCGTGATACTGCAGGCCCAGTTGCAGCACAACGCCTTCCACGACCCGCTCACCGACCTGCCCAACCGGGCGCTGTTCGCGCAGCGGCTGCGCGGGGCCCTGGCCGCCCGCGGGCAGCTGGGCGCGACGGGCGCCGGGATCGCGGTCCTCTTCCTCGACCTGGACGGCTTCAAGGCGGTCAACGACAGCGCCGGCCACCAGGTCGGCGACGAACTGCTGGTGCAGGCCGCCCGCCGGCTCCAGGGCGCCGTGCGCTGCGGGGACACCGTGGCCCGGTTCGGCGGGGACGAGTTCGCCGCCCTGGTCTGCGGCCCGCTCGGCCGCCTGCAGGTCCAGGAGCTCGCCGAGCGGCTCCGGGTCGCACTCTCCGAGCCGTACTGGATCGGCGGCGCCGAACTGGCCGTCGCGGCCAGCATCGGCATCGCCTTCGGCACCCCCGAGCGCGGCCCGGCCGCCGACCCCAGAGCCGCCGCCGACGAGCTGATGCGCAACGCCGACCTCGCGATGTACCGGGCCAAGTCCGAGGGCAAGGGCCGGGTCGTGCTCTACACCCCGGCCATGCGGGCCGACCTGGAACGCCGGACCGAGCTGGAGGAGCGGCTGCGGGTCGCCGTCCGCGAGGGCGGCTTCACCCTGCTGCACCAGCCCGTGGTGGACCTCTCCACCGGCACCGTCACCGGCGTCGAGGCCCAGGCCCGCTGGCGCTCGGCCCAGGGCCTGCTGCTGACCCCCGCCGAGTTCCTGCGCTCCGCCGAGCACGGCGACGCCGCCACCCGGTTCTCCCGCTGGCTGATCCACGAGGCGGTGACCGCCGCCGCCGTGCGCCGCGGGCTGCCCGCCAGAACCCGATCCGGCCCGGCCCCGGTCCCCGTCTCGGTCCGTCTCTCCGCCGAGCGGCTCTGCTCACCCGGCATGTACGAGGCGGTGGTGGCCGCGCTGCGGGACACCGGGCTGCCGGCCGGCCAGCTGGTGGTCGAGGTGGCCCGGATGGGCTCGGACGGGCTGGCCGACGACCTCGGCCGCCGGCTGGCCGCCCTGCGCCGGCTCGGCGTCTCCACCGCGCTGGCCGGCTTCGGGGCCGGCAGCGGCTCGCTCGGCGCGATGGCCCGGCTGCCCTTCGACGCGCTCAAGCTGGACCGCACGCTGGTCCAGGACCTCGGCGACCCGGGGCTCGGCCGGACGCTGGCCGGGCACGCCCTGCGGCTCGGCCGCGACCTCGGCCTGGTCACCGCCGCCGAGGGGGTGGACCTGCCGCGCCAGGTGGCCGTCCTCCAGGAGCTGGGCTGCCGGCAGGGCCAGGGGTCGGCCTTCGCCCCGCCGCTGGAGGAGTCCCGGCTGCGCCGCGCCCTGGCCCGCCGGGTCTACCCGCTGCCGCGGCCGGTCGGCCCGCTCTCGGCGCGCCGCGGATACCTCCCCGCGGACACCCGTACGAGTGGCCGCGGGGAGTCCACGGCGGGGCGTGTCGTACATCACCACGGAGCCTCCGACCTGCCCGAACACCGTGCCGTGGCAGGTCCGGGGCATGGTCCGCATGGCGAGACTGTCGTCCCACCTGCTTGACAGTCGACCCCGCACGGGAGGAAGGTCGTTGCCATGCGCACCCGAATTCTCGTACTTGGCGGGCGCGTCGGCTGAGCGGGCCATGCCCGACTCGTGAGAGACCGACGCGCCACCCCTCGCATGCCCTTGGCACGAGGGGTTTTTTGTTGCACTGACACTGTTCCACTCCGCAAGACCACTGGCCCCGGCCGCCCGATCCCCTCCCGATTCCGGAGGGAAAAGCGGGACGATTGGGGCAGAGCCGGCGATCGGCCCGACCACGGGACCCCACCCTCGAACCACCGGGGCCCGAAAACCACCCGGGCCGGCAAGAACCGAGAAGAGACAGGCAGATGACTGAGCACGCCGCTTCCCCCCGTCGCGGGGACGCCCCGGCCGCCAACGCTCCCGCTCCCCAGCACGTCGTCGAGACCATGACCGGCGCCCAGTCGCTCATCCGCTCGCTGGAGGCCGTGGGCGCGGACACCGTCTTCGGCATCCCGGGCGGGGCCATCCTTCCCGCGTACGACCCGCTGATGGACTCGACCAAGGTGCGCCACATCCTGGTCCGCCACGAGCAGGGCGCCGGCCACGCCGCCACCGGCTACGCCCAGGCCACCGGCCGGGTCGGCGTCTGCATGGCCACCTCCGGCCCGGGCGCGACCAACCTGGTGACCCCGATCGCCGACGCCTACATGGACTCCGTCCCGCTGGTCGCGATCACCGGCCAGGTCGCCTCCAAGGCGATCGGCACCGACGCCTTCCAGGAGGCGGACATCTGCGGCATCACGATGCCGATCACCAAGCACAACTTCCTGGTCACCGACCCGGCCGAGATCCCCCGGGTGATCTCGGAGGCCTTCCACATCGCCGCCACCGGCCGCCCCGGCCCGGTCCTGGTCGACATCGCCAAGGACGCCCTGCAGGCCACCACCACCTTCCGCTGGCCGGCCGAGACCTCGCTGCCGGGCTACCGCCCGGTCACCAAGCCGCACGCCAAGCAGATCCGCGAGGCCGCGAAGATGCTGGTCAGCGCCAAGCGGCCGGTGCTGTACGTCGGCGGCGGCGTGATCAAGGCCGGCGCCACGGCCGAGCTGCGGATCCTCGCCGAGCTGACCGGCGCCCCCGTGGTCACCACCCTGATGGCGCTCGGCGCCTTCCCCGACAGCCACCCGCAGCACCTGGGCATGCCCGGCATGCACGGCTCCGTCCCGGCGGTCACCGCGCTGCAGAAGTCGGACCTGCTGTTCACCCTCGGCGCCCGCTTCGACGACCGCGTCACCGGCAAGCTGGACAGCTTCGCCCCCGGTGCCAAGGTCGTCCACGCCGACATCGACCCGGCCGAGATCGGCAAGAACCGCCCGGCCGACGTGCCGATCGTCGGTGACGCCCGCGAGGTGCTGGCCGACCTGATCGTCGCCGTCCAGGCCGAGTTCGACGCCGGCCACAAGGGCGACTACGCGGACTGGTGGGTCAAGCTCGACGAGTGGAAGAAGACCTACCCGCTGGGCTACGAGCCGGCCCCGTCCGGCGAGCTCTCCCCGCAGCAGGTCATCGAGCGGATCGGCAAGCTGGTCGGCCCGGACGCGGTCTACGCCGCGGGCGTCGGGCAGCACCAGATGTGGAGCTCGCAGTTCATCCAGTTCGAGAAGCCGGGCACCTGGCTCAACTCGGGCGGCGCGGGCACCATGGGCTACGCCGTCCCGGCCGCGATGGGCGCCAAGGCGGGCCGGCCGGAGGCCGTGGTCTGGGCGATCGACGGCGACGGCTGCTTCCAGATGACCAACCAGGAGCTGGTCACCTGCGCCCTGAACGACATCCCGATCAAGGTCGCGGTCATCAACAACGGCTCGCTGGGCATGGTCCGCCAGTGGCAGACCCTGTTCTACAACCAGCGGTACTCCAACACCGTGCTGCACTCCGGCCCCGGCCACGACGGCATCGAGCCGCCGGCCCAGGGCACCCGGATTCCGGACTTCGTCATGCTCTCCGAGGCGATGGGCTGCGTCGGCCTGCGCTGCGAGCGCCCGGAGGACCTGGACGCCGTGATCGAGCGGGCGATGGAGATCAACGACCGCCCGGTGGTCATCGACTTCATCGTCCACCAGGACGCCATGGTCTGGCCGATGGTCGCGGCCGGCACCAGCAACGACGAGATCCAGTTCGCCAAGGGCGTCCGTCCCGACTTCGGCGACGACACCGACTGACGGCCCCGTATCAACGACGTATCAACGACCGAGGAAACAGAGACACATGTCCAAGCACACCCTCTCCGTCCTGGTCGAGAACAAGCCCGGCGTGCTCGCCCGCATCGCCTCGCTGTTCTCCCGTCGGGGCTTCAACATCGACTCCCTCGCCGTCGGCCCGACGGAGCACCCGGACATCTCCCGGATGACCATCGTGGTCAACGTCGAGGACCTGCCGCTGGAGCAGGTCACGAAGCAGCTCAACAAGCTCGTCAACGTGATAAAGATCGTCGAGCTCGACCAGTCCGCTGCGATCCAGCGGGAACTGGTCCTGGTGAAGGTCCGCGCCGACAACGAGACCCGGTCGCAGATCGTCGAGATCGTCCAGCTGTTCCGCGCCAAGACCGTGGACGTGTCCCCGGACGCCGTGACCATCGAGGCCACCGGCAGTTCGGACAAGCTGGAGGCGATGCTCCGGATGCTGGAGCCGTACGGCATCAAGGAGCTCGTCCAGTCCGGCCTGGTCGCCATCGGGCGCGGCGCCCGGTCCATCACCGACCGGTCACTGCGCGCCCTCGACCGCAGCGCCTGACCCGTCTCACCCCCTGAAGCAACGCCCCACCCCACCGCCGGGTCCACGTACCGTAGGAAATGCAGTACCCGGCAAGACCATCACGCAAGGAGATGTGCCCCCGTGGCCGAGCTGTTCTACGAAGACGACGCCGACCTGTCCATCATCCAGGGCCGCAAGGTCGCGGTCATCGGCTACGGCAGCCAGGGCCACGCCCACGCGCTGTCCCTGCGCGACTCGGGTGCGGACGTCCGGGTCGGCCTGAAGCCGGAGTCCAAGTCGCGTCAGAAGGCCGAGGAGGCCGGTCTGCGCGTCGTCACCCCCGCCGAGGCGGCGGCCGAGGCCGACGTCATCATGATCCTCGTGCCGGACCCGATCCAGGCCGACGTCTACGAGGCCGACATCGCCCCGCACCTGAAGGCCGGCGACGCCCTGTTCTTCGGCCACGGCCTGAACATCCGCTTCGGCTTCATCAAGCCGCCGGCCGACGTCGACGTCTGCATGGTCGCCCCGAAGGGCCCGGGCCACCTGGTCCGCCGCCAGTACGAGGAGGGCCGCGGCGTCCCCGCGATCGTCGCGGTCGAGCAGGACGCCTCCGGCGCCGCGTTCGCGCTGGCGCTGTCCTACGCCAAGGGCCTGGGCGCCACCAAGGCCGGCGTCATCAAGACCACCTTCACCGAGGAGACCGAGACCGACCTGTTCGGCGAGCAGGCCGTCCTCTGCGGTGGCACCGCCGCCCTGGTGAAGGCCGGGTTCGAGACCCTGGTCGAGGCCGGCTACCAGCCGGAGATCGCCTACTTCGAGTGCCTGCACGAGCTGAAGCTCATCGTCGACCTGATGTACGAGGGCGGCCTGGAGAAGATGCGCTGGTCGGTCTCCGAGACCGCCGAGTGGGGCGACTACGTCACCGGCCCGCGCATCATCACCGACGCCACCAAGGCCGAGATGAAGAAGGTCCTCGCCGAGATCCAGGACGGCACCTTCGCCAACACCTGGATCGCCGAGTACAAGGCCGGTCTGCCCAAGTACAACGAGTACAAGAAGGCCGACGAGGACCACCTGCTGGAGACCACCGGCAAGAAGCTCCGCAAGCTGATGAGCTGGGTCAAGGAAGAGGCCTGAGCCTCCGGGCCAACCCGGCCCGCCTGAGGCCCTGTTCGAATCCGTAGGGCCCTTGTACAACTAGGCTGCTCCCGTCCGGGTGATTTCGCCGGACGGGAGCAGCGTGGTACCCGGCCCGTCGATACACTTCCGAGTGCGCGTCAGGCTCACAGCGTCGTGCGTCTACCTACGCGGCATGCCACCTTCCCCCCGGGACCCACGCCACCTTCGTGCCGGGGAGAACCGGACAGTTAAGGACACACTGTCGTGAGCACTGCTTCCACTGTGAAAAATGGCGTCGTTCTGATCGCTGAAGAGCTGTCGCCCGCAACCGTCGACGCCCTCGGCCCCGACTTCGAGATCCGCCACTGCAACGGTGCCGACCGCACCGAGCTGCTGACCGCGATCGCCGACGTGGACGCCATCCTGATCCGCTCCGCCACCAAGGTGGACGCCGAGGCGCTGGCCGCCGCCCGCAAGCTCAAGGTGGTCGCCCGGGCCGGTGTCGGCCTGGACAACGTGGACGTGTCCGCCGCCACCAAGGCCGGCGTCATGGTCGTCAACGCGCCCACCTCCAACATCGTCACCGCCGCCGAGCTCGCCTGCGGCCTGCTGGTCTCGGTCGCCCGCAACATCGCGCCCGCCAACGCCGCGCTCAAGCAGGGCGAGTGGAAGCGCAACAAGTACACCGGCGTCGAGCTGAGCGAGAAGACCCTCGGCGTCGTCGGCCTCGGCCGGATCGGCGTGCTGGTCGCCCAGCGGATGTCCGCCTTCGGCATGAAGATCGTCGCGTACGACCCCTACATCCAGGCCGCCCGCGCCGCCCAGATGGGCGTCAAGCTGGTCTCGCTGGAGGAGCTGCTGGAGGTCTCGGACTTCATCACCGTCCACCTCCCGAAGACCCCGGAGACCATCGGCCTGATCGGCGACGAGGCGCTGCACAAGGTCAAGCCGACCGTCCGCATCGTCAACGCCGCCCGCGGCGGCATCGTGGACGAGGAGGCGCTCGCCAGCGCCCTGCGCGACGGCCGGGTGGCCGGCGCCGGCCTGGACGTCTACGCCAAGGAGCCGTGCACCGACTCCCCGCTGTTCGCCTTCGACAACGTGGTCGCCACCCCGCACCTGGGCGCCTCCACCGACGAGGCGCAGGAGAAGGCCGGCATCGCGGTCGCCAAGTCGGTGCGCCTGGCGCTGGCCGGCGAGCTCGTCCCGGACGCGGTCAACGTCCAGGGCGGCGTGATCGCCGAGGACGTCCGCCCGGGCCTGCCGCTGGCGGAGAAGCTCGGCCGGATCTTCACCGCGCTGGCCGGCGAGGTGGCCGTCCGGCTCGACGTCGAGGTGCGCGGCGAGATCACCCAGCACGACGTCAAGGTGCTCGAACTGTCCGCCCTCAAGGGCGTGTTCGAGGACGTCGTGGCGGAGACGGTGTCCTACGTCAACGCCCCGCTGTTCGCCCAGGAGCGCGGCGTCGAGGTACGCCTGACCACCTCCAGCGAGAGCCCCGAGCACCGCAACGTGATCACCGTCCGCGGCACCCTGGCCGACGGCGGCGAGATCGCCATCTCCGGCACCCTGGCCGGCCCGAAGCAGACCCAGAAGATCGTCGGCGTGGACGCCTTCGACGTGGACGTCGCGCTCACCGACCACATGGCGTTCTTCAAGTACGAGGACCGCCCGGGCGTGGTCGGCGTCCTCGGCCGCCACCTCGGCGACGCGGGCATCAACATCGCGGGCATGCAGGTCGCCCGCGACGGCAGCGGCGCGCTGGCCTCCATCACCGTGGACAGCCAGATCCCGCAGGACGTGCTGTCCGCCATCGCCTCCGAGATCGGCGCCCGCTTCGCCCGTTCGGTCGACCTGGGCGCCTGAGCACGGCCCCGGCAGTAGTTCTCCGGCAGGGCCCGGACCACCGGTCGTACCGGCGGTCCGGGCCCTGCTGCATGCCTCCGGGCGGCTCCCGTCTCAGATAGTAGGAAATCCAAGTATTCGTGCAGACACGGCAGGCCCCTGGTCGTACCGTGGAAGAGCCATACGGTGTGCCGCCCCTGTAGCCAGGGCGTGCGGCCCGTGTGCGCCCGTACGCCAAGGGCAGGCGATCCCCGCCCGGCGTCCGCTCCCGCCGTCACGCCCATCGCGACGTGCTCCGTGCGGTACCCCCGTTCCTCACCCTCTGCACGCCCTGCGCCGGTGCCCCGGCGCATCCGATCCAAGGAGCCCGGTATGCCCCCCACCGCAGACCGTCACGCCACTCCCGCGCCCGCCGCCACCCCCACCCGCACCCCGCGCCGCCGCCGCGCGACCGAGCGGAGCCCCTTCGCGGCCGCCGCCCTGCAGCGCTCGCTGGACCGCCGCGACAACGGCGGCGTGACCGGCCACCTCTGAGCCCCGGTCGGCCGGGCGGCGTCCACCGGTCGGCGGTGTTCCCCCGCCCGGCGGCGTTCATCTGCCGAATGGGCCGGACGGATTGAGTGTCCGTCACCCGCGGGAGTGCTTGTGGCGCCCGTTGGAGGGACGTTGCTCGCACTCGTCGGCGCGGTCTCCTATAAGTGGGGCCCCGGAGGGGTGATCGACGTCCGCGCGGGCGGGCGTCAGCGACACGGCGTGCGGATCAGTCCCCCTTGCCGGGGGAGAGGGCCCAGTGCGTCAGCCACCCGTCCGTCGTCCGATCGCCCGGATCGGACTCATCCTCGGTCTGCTGACCGGGCCCGCGCTGCTCGGCGCGGTCCCGGCGGCCGGCAGCCCGCCGGCGGTCCCGCCCGACCGTCCGGCCTCCGTCCTGCTGGAGCTCACCACCGAGGCCGCCGGACCGGCCTGGCGGCGGGCGGCCGCCGAGGCACGGCGGGCCCAGCGCCCCCCGGAGACCGTCCGCCGGGAGGCCGCCCGGGCCGGGGGCGGGCAGCGGGCCCGGGCCTCCGACGCGCTCGACCGGCTGGCCGCCGCCGTCCACGGCGCGGCGCCCACGGCCCGCGAGCTCTACCGCACCCGCACCCTGCTCACCGGCCTCGCCGTCACCGTGCCCGCCGACCGGCTGCCCGCGCTGCGCGCGCTGCCCGGTGTCCGGGCCGTCCACCTGGTCGTCCGCAAGCAGCGGGACAACGCGTACTCCGTCCCGCTGACCGGCGCACCCGGGGTCTGGGCCGGCAGCTCGGCGGACGCCGGCGGCACCACCGGGCAGGGCGTCCGGATCGGGATCATCGACAGCGGCATCGACTACACCCACGCCGACTTCGGCGGTCCCGGCACCGAGGAGGCGTACCGGTCGGTCGACGGCGCCAAGCCGGCCCCCGCCGGGCTCTACCCCACCGCCAAGGTGGTGGGCGGCCGCGACCTGGTCGGTGACGACTACAACCCGGACCCGTCCGCCCCGGGCTACCAGCCCGACCCGCACCCCGACGACAACCCGATCGACTGCGCGCTGAACGGCCACGGCACGCACGTCGCCGGCACCGCCGCCGGGCTCGGCGTCACCACCGACGGGCAGCCGTACCGCGGGCCCTACCGGCCCGGCCTGGACCCGGCGGGCTTCAAGGTCGGCCCCGGCGCCGCGCCCGGCGCCCAGCTCTACGCCATCCGGGTGTTCGGCTGCGACGGCGCCACCGACCAGCTCGCCCAGGCCCTCGACGTCGCCGCCGACCCGGACGGCGACGGCGACCTCGGCGACCGGCTCGACGTCGTCAACCTCTCGCTCGGCAGCCGCTTCGGCTCCCCCGACGACGCCGACGCCGTCGCCGTCGACCGGCTCTCCGCCCTGGGCACCGTGGTGGTCGCCGCGGCCGGCAACGAGGGCGACGTCTACGGCATCGGGGGCAGCCCCGGCACCGCCGCCCGGGCCCTCGCCGTCGCCGCCTCGGTCGACCCGCACAGCGACGCCGACGGCATCACCGTGCTCGCCCCCGAGCCGCTGGCCGGCACCGTCCCGGCCCACTGGAGCGGCCGCTACCAGGACTGGTCCACCGCCGACGTGACCGGTCGGCTGGCCCTGCCCGCCGACCAGTCCGACGGCTGCGCCGCCTTCACCGAGGCCGACCGGCAGCGGCTCACCGGCCGGATCGCCGTCCTGGCGTGGAGCACCCGCGAGTCCGAACGCGCCTGCGGCTCCGGGCCGCGCGCCGACCACGCCGCCGACGCCGGCGCCGTCGGGGTCCTGCTCGCCGCCGACGACGACCACCTCGCCGAGATCGCCGGCAACGACCGCATCCCGGCCGCCCTGCTCGCCCACGCCGACGGCGAACGGCTGCGTCAGGGCGCGGCCGCCGGCCCGGTCGACGTCCGGCTCGCCGCGCCCGGCAACCCGCTGCACGGCGTCGTCCCCCAGGACCAGCCGCAACGCACCGACACCCTCACCGACTTCACCTCGCGCGGCATCGGGGTCCCCGGGGTCGTCAAGCCCGACCTGGCCGCGCCGGGCGAGACCATCTGGTCCGCCAAGGCCGGCAGCGGCAGCGGGGGCCAGCGCGAGGACGGCACCTCGATGGCCACCCCGCTGGTAGCCGGGCTGGCCGCCCTGGTCCGCGCCGCCCACCCCGACTGGACGGTGGAGCAGCTCAAGGCCGCGCTGATGAACACCGCCGGGGACACCTGGCTCGGCGACGGCGGCACCGGCCCGGTCTACGGCCCCGAACGCACCGGCGCGGGCCGGGCCCGGGTCGACGCCGCCGTCCGCACCCCCGCCGTGGCCTACGCGGCCGGTGAAGGCGCGGTCGAGGGCAGCGTCGGCGTTTCCTTCGGCCCGGTCGCGGTCGGCGGGCCGTTCACCGCCACCCGCGAGGTCGAGGTCCGCAACCTCTCCGGCACGGCCGTCACCTACCGCACCGGCTACGCGGCCGCCACCGAGCTCCCCGGCGCCCGCTACGAGATCGCGCCCGGCCGGGTCGAGGTGCCGGCCGGCGGCACCGCCCGGGTCCGGGTCACCCTGGCCGTCCCCGGACAGCTCGGCCGCACCCCCGACCCGACCATCGCCACCCTCCAGGGCGGCAAGGCCCGCAGCTACCGGGGCGAGCTCTCCGGCCGGCTGCTGCTCACCCCCGAGTCGGACCAGGAGCTGCCCGTGCTGCGGGTCCCGGTGCTGGCCGCCCCGCGGCCCGCCTCCGACCTCACCGGGGCCGCGCCGATCCGGCTCGGCCGCTCCGAGGCGCTGGTCACCCTCGTCGGCACCCCCGCGCCGGCCGGACAGCCCGGACTGCTCAGCGCCTTCGCGCTCGGCGGCGAGGGGGCCCGCTGGCCCGACTGCCCGCCGGACAGCGGCGCGGCGGTCGGCCCCGGCGCGGGCATCGTCCCCGAGGACAGCACCGAGGCGCAGGCCCCGCAGGACGTCTGCGTCGAACGCCCCGGCGACCGGGCCGCCAACCTGCGGGCGGTCGGCGCCGCCTCGGACGCCCCGGCCGTCGCCGAAGGGCAGGGCATGCTCTACCTCGCCGCCCAGGTCTGGGCCCCCGCCGCCACCCCGGTCGGCGTCTTCGGCGTCCGGGCCTCGCTGGACACCGACGGGGACGGCACCACGGACGTCCTGGTCAAGGCGGACCGGCAGCGCGGCAGCGACGTCCTGGTGGCCCGCACCCTGGACGCCCGGACCGGCGCCGAACTGGACGTCCAGCCGCTCAACGCCCGCTGGGGCGACACCGACACCGCGCTGCTGGACAGCGACGTCCTGGTGCTCCCGGTCCGGATCGCCGCCCTCCCGGGCGTGCAGGCGGGCCGCAGCACCGTCCGCTACGGCCTCTGGACCGGCGCCGCGACCACGGGCAAGCCCGACCCGGCCGAGGCCTTCTCGGCGGTCGGCCTGCGCGGCGTCCGGCCCACCCTCGCCGTCGACGTCCTGAACCCCGCCGTGGACGTCCGCACCGGCCCGGGCGGCCCCGCCGCGATGGCCGCCGCCCTCCCGCCGGGCACCGTCCTCGACGTCCACCGGGCCGACGCCGGCACGTCCCGGCTGCTGCTCCTGCACCACTTCAACCGCGACGACCGACGGGGCCAGATCCTCACCCTGCCCTGACGCCCCGGCCCGCACCCGAGGAGCCGCCGCCCCGGCCAGGGGCGGCGGCTCCGTGCCGTTCCCGCCGCGCGGGTCGTCACCGGGACTCCCGCTCCTGCGGCGGGGCCGCCTCCGCGGCGGTGCGGCGGAGGCGGCCGAGGACGGCGGCGAGCGTGGTCACGGCGGCCGAGGCGAGCGCCAGGGTGAGGCCCTCGGCGAGGCCGGGCGGGCGGAAGGAGCACGCGATCCGGCCCGCGCCGGCGCCGAGCGGCACCCCGATCATGCCCAGCACGGACCGCGGCGCCGCGGCCGTCCCGTCACCGGCCGAGCAGGTCCAGCCGGTGGTGGCCGGGACGGACAGCAGGGCCGTCCCGGTGCTGCCCGCCGGCAGGTCGGCGGTGAGGGTGTGCCCGCCGACGCCGGTCCGGGATGATCGCCACCCGCCCAGACTGCCATGGATCCGGTCCGTGTTTCACGTGAAACATTCGCCGGGAAACGGTGAACGGG